>MIAC01000139.1 GCA_001830475.1 Rhodospirillales bacterium RIFCSPLOWO2_12_FULL_67_15 | reverse complement strand
TTCCGACATGCACGGCTCGATGCGGCGCTCGATGACCATCTGGTTGGCCTGGCTCGCCTGCATCAGGTTGGCGAAGTGGCTGCCTTGGATGCGCTTCTGGCGCATCCAGACGAAGCGCGCGTCGAAGGTGAGATTGTAGCCGGTGGTGCCGGCGCAGAAGACGACCATGCCGCCGCGCTTGACCACGAAGCAGGAGACGGGAAAGGTCGCCTCGCCCGGATGCTCGAAGACGAAATCCACGTCCTTGCCCTTGCCGGTGGTGTCCCAGATCGCCTTGCCGAAGCGGCGGCACTCTTTCATGTATTCGGCGTAGGCCGCCGCGTCGTCGACGTCGGGGAGCTGGCCCCAGCACTTGAACGGACTGCGATTGATCGTGCCCTTGGCGCCGAGCTGGAGCACGAAATCGCGCTTGGCGTCGTCGGACACGACGCCGATGGCGTTGGCGCCGGCGGCGGCGATGATCTGCACGGCCATGGAGCCGAGCCCGCCCGCCGCGCCCCACACCAGCACGTTGTGGCCGGGGCGGAGAATGTGCGGGTGATGCCCGAACAGCATCCGGTAAGCGGTGGCGAGCGTCAGCATGTAGCAGCCGCTCTCTTCCCAGGTGAGATGGGTGGGCCGGCGCATCAATTGGCGGTCCTGGACGCGGCAGAACTGGGCGAACGAACCGTCGGGCGTCTCGTAGCCCCAGATGCGCTGCGACGGCGAGAACATGGGATCGCCGCCGTTGCACTCTTCGTCGTCGCCGTCGTCCTGATTGCAGTGGACGACGACCTCGTCGCCGACCTTCCAGCGCCGGACCTTGGCGCCCACCGCCCAGACGATGCCGGCGGCGTCCGACCCGGCGACGTGGTAAGGGGATTTGTGGATGTCGAACGGCGTGATCGGCTTGCCGAGGCAAGCCCAGATGCCGTTGTAGTTGACGCCCGCGGCCATCACCAGCACCAGCACGTCGTGGCTGTCGAGGACCGGCACGTCCACCACTTCGATTTGCATCGCGGTTTCGGGAGCGCCGTGGCGCTCGCGCCGGATGCACCAGGCGTACATGCGCTTCGGCACGTGCCCGAGCGGAGGGATCTCGCCGACCTCGTAAAGGTCCTTGCCGGCGCGGGCCGGATTGAGGGATACGATTTTGGCCGGGCCCGGGGCGGTGAGGTTGGCTTGGGTCATGGAAACTCCTCGGCTCGCGCAAGCGAAGAAGAGCGTGTGACTTCCGGCCCGCGCGACCTTGTTCCCATCCCCGGAAAGTCTTATGAGTTTTCATATTTTATTGCAATGCACAATTTGATAGCGTGTCCCGGCGCCGCCGGTTTCGGGCAACTTTTTGGAATTGCGAACGAATCCGGCGCCCGAACGATACCTGTCCGATTCCGAGCCGTTCGATGACCATGACCCCCAAGCGCGCGGACGCACAACCGGTCCCGAATCCCAAAGCCGATCCGCCGTGGCTGATTCGCACCTATTCGGGCCACAGCTCGGCTCAGCTATCGAACGCGCTGTTCCGCGCCAACCTCGCGCGCGGGCAGACCGGCCTCTCGATCGCCTTCGACCTGCCGACCCAGACCGGCCTCGATCCCGACCACGCGCTCGCCCAGGGCGAGGTCGGCAAGGTCGGCGTGCCGATCGCGCACTTGGGCGACCTCGAAGAACTGCTCGCCGGCATTCCGCTTAAGCGCATGAACACCTCGATGACCATCAACGCGCCGGCGGCGTGGCTGCTCGCGCTCTACGTCGCGCTCGCCGAAAAGCAAGGCGCGGGCCGCGCCGAGCTGGCGGGCACCACCCAGAACGACGTTCTCAAGGAATATCTCGCCCGCGGAACCTACATTTTCCCGCCGCAACCGAGCCTGAAGCTCACCGCCGACACGATCGCTTTCTGCGCGCGCGAAATGCCGAAGTGGAATCCGGTCAACGTCTGTTCCTACCATTTGCAGGAAGCGGGCGCGACGCCGCCCGAGGAAGTCGCCTTCGCGCTCGCCAACGCGATCGCCTTTCTCGACGCGCTAAAAAGTTCCGGCCAGGTGGCAACCGCCGAGTTTCCGGCGGTGGTGGGTCGGATCAGCTTTTTCGTCAACGCCGGCGTGCGCTTCGTCGCCGAGGTCTGCAAGATGCGGGCGTTCGCCCTTCTCTGGGACGAAATCGCGCAGCTGCGCTACGGCGTCGCCGACGCCAAACTGCGCCGGTTCCGCTACGGGGTGCAGGTGAACTCGCTCGGTCTCACCGAGCAGCAGCCCGAGAACAACGTCTACCGGATTCTCCTGTCGATGCTCGGCGTGGTGTTGTCCAAGGACGCCCGCGCCCGCGCGGTGCAGTTGCCGGCGTGGAACGAGGCGCTCGGGCTGCCGCGCCCGTGGGATCAGCAATGGTCGATCCGGCTCCAGCAGATCGTCGCCTTCGAGACCGACCTGCTCGAATTTCCCGACATTCTCGCCGGCTCGCCGGTGATCGAAGCCAAGACCGAGGAAATACGCCGGGCGGCGCAAAGCGAATTGGCGGCGATCACGGCAATGGGCGGCGCGGTCGCGGCGATCGAAAGCGGCTACATGAAGCGCCGCCTGGTCGAATCCAACGCCCGGCGCTTGGCCGAGATCGAATCGGGCGCGCGCAAGGTGGTCGGCGTCAACTGCTTCACCGAGGCCGATCCTTCGCCCCTTAGCCAGGGCGGGGCGGAGTTCCTGAGCCCGGACGCGGCGGCCGAAGCCGAGCAAATCCGCAAACTCGCCGCCTGGCGCGCCGCGCGCGACGACTCGGCCGTCGCTCCTTCGCTCGCGGCGCTGGAACGCGCCGCGCGCGAAGGTGGGAACGTGATGGAGCCCTCGATCGCCTGCGCCCGTGCCGGCGCGACCACCGGCGAGTGGGCGGACGCGCTCCGGCGCGTCTTCGGCGAATACCGCGCCCCGACCGGCATCGCCGGAGCCCGGGCCGGCGAGACCGCCGGCTTGGGCGAGGTCCGCGCCCGGGTCCGCGCGCTCGCCCTGCGCCTCGGCCGGCCGCCCCGGCTCCTGATGGCGAAACCGGGCCTCGACGGCCATTCCAGCGGCGCCGAGCAGGTCAGCTTACGCGCCCGCGACGCCGGCTTCGAGGTGATCTACGAAGGCATCCGGGTCACGCCCGAGCGGATCGTCCGCGCCGCCCTGCAGGAAGGCGCCGACGTGATCGGCATCTCGGTGCTTTCGGGCTCGCACCTTTCGCTCATCGCCGCCGTGCTGGCGGGGCTGCGCGCCGAGGGCGGCCAAGACATCCCAGTTGTGGCGGGCGGAATCATCCCCCCCGCCGACGTCGAGGCGCTCAAGAAGAAAGGTGTCGCCCGCGTCTTCACCCCCAAGGATTACGACTTGAACGCCATCGTCGCGGACATCGCCCAACTGGTCGGCGACGCGGCCCGCTAGAGTGGGTTGCGGTCAGGTGCGTTCACCTCGTCATTCCCGCGAAAGCGGGAATCCAACTTTTTCAAAAGCGTGGACCCCCGCTTACGCGGGGGGGACGATTCCGACTGATCGCAACCTGCTTTAGCCGCTCACTTCGCCGCCGTCCGGATTCCCGCCGGTCCGCCCTTGACGGCGATCTTGTGGCCGGTGTCGGTGAGCTTGCCGTCGGCGAAGCGGAAGACCATCAGGTTCTTCTCGATCATGTTCTGGGTGAGAATGTACTGGCCGTCTAGCCGGGCGTTTCGCCCTTGGCTCCCGGCGCGGCAGCGCCGAAACCAAAGACCCGGCGGCGTCCTTCGCGCCGGTTATTCGTTTGGGCGGCCTGCGCCGCCGGGCGCGGTAACCGGGATCGGGTCAACGTCCTCGGGCGAGGGCGGACCGCGGTCGATCAGCGGCTTCATCGATTCGCGCAAGTATTTGATCACCCCGGCGTGATACTCGGGCCGGACCGGCGCCCAGGACACGAACAACCCGCCGTGGACGTTGTATTCGAGCAATTCTTCGTCGTCGAGAAGCTTGCGGATATCCTTGGCCAGATCGGCGCTCGCGCCGACCATGACCCAGCGCGGCTTGGCGCCCGAATGCCAGAGCACGAAAATGCCGCCGCCCGCGATACCGGCGCGGGCAACATCCAGCGTCACGAACTTGTTAAACTTGCCGTTTTTGTTGCGGGCCCAATTGAGGGGCACCGGCGCCGACGGCGGCGGCTTCTTGTCCTTGGTTCCGAAGATGGACACCATGAAGTTGCTCCCTCGCTTCGGGCGGACATTGGAGCAAGTCCGGTTACCAATTCGTTAACCGGCGAGCCGTCGATCAAGTCCCGGGCGCGGAGGCGCCAAAACTCAAAGACCCGGCGGCGTCCGTCGCGCCCGGTCTATTGTTTGGGCGGCCTGCGCCGCCGGGCGCGGAGCGGCCGGGTAGCGCGGGCGAGCCAGGCGCGCGGGCCGGGCTCCAGCAGCGGCGCGAGCGTGCGGCGCACCTGGGCATGGTAGGCATCGAGCCAGGCGATCTCGCCCCGAGAGAGAAGTCCGGGCGCGATCAGGGCGCGATCGATCGGGGCGAGGGTGAGGGTCTCGAAACCGAGCAGCGGCCGCTCCGCGCCGCGCGGGGATTTCTCGCGCCGCACCGCGAGCAGGTTCTCGATCCGGATGCCGAAAGAGCCCGTCTTGTAGTAACCGGGCTCGTCGGAAACCACCATGCCGGGAAGGAGCGCGACGGCGTTGCCGCTCTTGGCGATGCGCTGCGGCCCCTCGTGCACGCCGAGAAAGTGGCCGACCCCGTGCCCGGTGCCGTGCTCGTAGTCCAACCCTGCGCGCCAGAGCGCCGCGCGGGCGAAAGCGTCCAATTGCCGCCCCGCGGTGCCGTCGGGAAAGACGAGCGTGGCGACGGCGATGTGGCCCTTGAGGACGCGGGTGAAGCGGTCGCGCATCTCCGCGCTCGGCCGGCCGACGGCGACGGTGCGGGTGACGTCGGTGGTGCCGTCCGGGTACTGGCCGCCCGAATCGACCAGATAAAGCTCGCCCGCGCGCAGCGGCCGGTTGGTCTTGGCCGAAACCCGGTAGTGAACGACGGCGCCGTGGGCGCCGGCCCCGGAAATGGTCGGAAAGCTGGGACCGCGGAAATTCGCATCCTCGGCCCGAAACGCATCGAGTTTACGCGCCGCGGCAATTTCGTCCACGCCTCCCTTGGGCGCCTCGCGGGCGAGCCAGGCGAGGAAACGCACCAGCGCCGCGCCGTCGCGCCGGTGCGCGCGGCGGATGCCGGCGAGCTCGGCCGCGGTTTTCGCCGCCTTGATCGCCTGGCAGGGATCGGGTCCGGGCACGATCGTGGCGCGCCCGCGCGCGAGGCGCGCGAAGATCCAGGCCGAGGCGGTCTCGGGACAGATCCGGATGCGGCCCCCCGCGCGGGCCAGCGCGTCGAGCGCCGAGCCCAGGTCTTCGCTCGGGCCTAACCGCGTCCGCCGGCCGAGATGGCGGCGCACCGGCGGGGTCAGCTTGCGCGGATCGGCGAACAGGTCCACCCGGCCGTCGGCGTGCACGACAGCGAACGCGAGCAGAAGCGGCGTGTGCGGAACGTCGCCGCCGCGAACGTTCAGGAGCCAGGCGATCGAATCGGGCAGGGTCAGGATCAGCGCGTCCGCGCCGGCGCGGCGCAACTCCCGGGCGACGCGCGCGCGCTTGGCGGCCGAGGTCGTTCCGGCGTGGCGGCGCGGATGAATCCGGGCGGGCGAAATCGGCGCCGGGGGGCGGTCGCGCCAGACGGCGTCGAGCGGATTGCGGGCGCACGCGATCGCCTCGCCTTGGATCGGCGCCAGGGCGGCGCGCAAGGCGCGCGCCTGGGATTCGCTCGACAGCCAGGGATCGTAGCCGATGCGGGCCTTGGATTTTGCCTCGGCGGCGAGCCAACTCCCGGGGGTCGTGTCGTTCGACGAGCGCACGCGATAGAGCCTGGGGTCGGTCTCGGCCCGGGCCTGAAGAGTGTAGCGCCCGTCGACCAGAAGCGCCGCCTTGTCGTGCAGCACAACCGCGCTGCCGGCCGAGCCGGTGAAGCCGGTCAGCCAGGCGAGCCGGTCGGCGGAGCGCGGCACGTATTCGCTCTGGTGTTCGTCGCCGCGCGGGACGACGAAGCCGTCGAGGTTTTGCCGTTTCATTTCCCGCCGGAGCTGGGCGAGCCGGACCCGAGGCGCCGGGCGGTTCTGGAAGGCGCGGTCCATGTCTGCGCGCGCGGCGGCGACGAGCCGGGCGAGTTCGCGCGTCAGTTCGGGAGTCGGACGCGGCGCCAACAACAGCGCCGCGGCCTCGCCCGAAGCCGGCGCGGGCGCGGCGGCGAGCCCGCGCACGAGCGCGCGGGAAATCGACGCCGAGCCGACGGCTTCGCTTGCGGAAATCTTGCGGCGCGTTCGGTTCATGAGCAAAGTCCTAGCAGGAGCGGGAAAATTCCGCACCTGGAAGGGCGCCAAAAGCGCCTTGCCCAGGGATCGGAAAAGAGATGAGGGACGAATGGCTCTGTGCACAGCTTATCAATAGAAAATGCATGACTTATATTATACGAACTAAGAATGTAATTTTTTGATGTTTAATAACAATATGTTATTAAATATTAGTTATATTGATTTATTGAAATAACATTTTATGAGAAATTAAATTCATGCGTTTTATGCATTGCTGCGGTGCAATAAATACGCTTATCCGAGCGCTCTTTATGACTATCTTCGGGGCAGGAAAAGCGGAGGTCGTCGGAACGCCCGAAAACGCGTTCACCCCCGCCGAGTTCCAGAAGGAAAGGACCCAACCATGACCACGCAACCGCTCATCGACCGGCAACTCGGGCAATATACCGAGAGGCTGGTCGTCAAAACCGAGGACCTCTGGCGCATCGAACACGCGGCGCGCCAATTGCGCGCCCGCGAGTTCGCCCGCCTCGTCCGCGCGGGCTGGGCCTGGGTCAAGACGTATCTCGTCGAGCCCGTCGCCAGCGCGCTCCGCGCCGAGCGCGCCTATCGCGAACTGATGGCGCTCGACGACCGCACGCTCGCCGACATCGGCATCGCGCGGAGCGAGATCTCCAGCATCGTCGCGCGTTCGATCGCCCCGCGCTCCCGCCCGGCGCGGACCGTTTCGGTGAAAGCCGTCGCTTCCGTCCAAGCCCCGGCCGAAGTCGAACAGAAGCGCGTCGCCTAAGACTCGGGCGCGCGGGCGAATCGTCGTGCGAATGCACGCCTAACGGCGTGACGCGCGCATTAAATATTGCGCCCCTACCGGGGCGCGCAGCCAATCGCGCGAACGGCCGGCCCCGGGGGGCCGGCCGTTTTTCTTTGCGCCCCTACCGCGGCGCCGGCGCGTAACCGCGCCTGCGCATGCATTCGGCGGCGAGCCGATCGGCGCGGGCGCGCGCATCAAAGCGGGCCATCATCGCGTCGTAGGTTCCGGGCCGGGCGAGGCCGTCGTCGCCGAAAATGCGCTCGCGCCGCGTTTCGCGCTCGACCTCGGCGGTGGCGCGGCGGCGGCAGTCCTGCTCGTCGCCGAGCATCCGTGTCTCGTCCACGTTCGGCTGCTGCCAGCGGACCTGGCCCGAATCCTCCGGCGCGCGACAGGCGGCAACGAGACCGAGCACGATCATGACAGCTATCCGCGTCATGCGCCGGTACTCTTCCCGCCGACGCAGCGCCGCACCGTCGCCGCCACCGGCTCCGAATCCCAGGCGGCGCTGCCGATGACGCGCGCGACCTCGCGGCCTTCGCGATCGACGAGAACAGTCGTCGGCAGCCCGGTCACTTTGAGCGCGCGGGCGACCGCGCTGCCCTTGTCGAACAGCACCGGCAGGGTCTTGAGGTTGAGCTTGCGATAGAAAGGCTCGACCACCTGGGCGCCCTCGCGATCGGAGGAAAGCGTCAAGACCTCGATGCCCTCGGCCTTGAGACGGGCGTTGAGCCGATCCAGATCCGGCATTTCCTTGACGCAAGGCGCGCACCAGGTGGCCCAAAAATTCACCACCAGGCCCTTGGCGCGATAATCGGCGAAGCGGAGCGCCTGGCCGGCCTTGTCGAAGAAAGGCTCCTCGGGCATCGGCCTGGGCGGAACGGTGGCGGCGAAATTAACGAATTCGCCGCTGCGAGCGGCGCACACCGGGCTTTGCGGACTTGCAACCGGACGGCCGATGACGAGAATCGACCAGGCCGCCAACATCGCCGCGGCGACCGCTCCGGCCGCGATGACCCCGGCCCGGGTTTTGATGTTTTTTAACTTCCGCATTCGGACACGCTCAAGGCTTGGTCATGACGACTAAAAAGGCCAAACAGCCGCTCGGCAAGAGAAACCGTAAAGCCTCGTCCAGCGGCGAAACCAGCCCCATTTGGGGCGGCCGGTACGGCCAGGGCCCGGCCGCGGTCATGGAGCGCATCAACGCCTCCATCGACGTCGACCGGCGGCTGTATGTCCAGGACATCGCCGCGTCCCTCGCCCACGCCCGGATGCTGGCGAAGGCGGGAATCATTTCCGAATCGGATTCCCGCGCGATCGCCGCGGGCTTGAAGCGGATCGAAGGCGAGATCGCCAAGGCGCGCTTCCCCTTTCGCCGCGCGCTCGAGGACATCCACATGAACATCGAGGCGCGGCTCGCCGAGATCGTAGGCCCGGCGGCGGGACGGCTGCACACCGCGCGCTCGCGCAACGACCAGGTGGCGACCGACTTTCGCCTCTGGGTGCGGGATGCGCTCGACGGATTGGATCGCCGATTGAAGGCGCTTCAGGCGGCGCTGATCGCGCGGGCGGAGCGGCACGCCTCCGCCCTCATGCCCGGCTATACCCATTTGCAGGCGGCGCAGCCGGTGACGCTCGGCCATCATTTGCTCGCCTATGTCGAGATGCTCGGGCGCGACCGCTCCCGCGCCCGGGACTGCCGGCGCCGCCTCAACGAGTGTCCGCTCGGCGCGGCGGCGCTGGCGGGAACTTCATTTCCGATCGACCGCAACGCCACCGCGAGCGCGCTCGGCTTCGACCGGCCGTGCGCGAATTCGCTCGACGCGGTTTCCGATCGCGATTTCGCCATCGAGTACCTGGCCGTCGCCGCGCTCGTCGCCACGCACCTCTCCCGGTTGGCCGAGGAGATCGTGCTCTGGTCGAGCGGTCACTTCGGTTTCGTGCGTCTGCCCGATTCGCTCACGACCGGCAGCTCGATCATGCCGCAAAAACGCAATCCCGACGCGGCCGAACTGGTCCGCGCCAAGGCCGGGCGCGTCTTCGGCGCGCTGATGACCTTGCTCGCGGTGATGAAGGGCCTGCCGCTCGCCTACGCCAAGGACATGCAGGAGGACAAGGAACCGGTCTTCGACGCCGCCGGGACGCTCGATCTGTGCCTCGCCGCGATGACCGAGATGGTGGCCGCGGCCGAGTTCGACACCGCCCGGATGAAGGCCGCCGCCGCGCGCGGATTCGCGACCGCGACCGATCTCGCCGACTGGCTGGTGCGCGCCTTGCGCTTGCCGTTCCGCCGGGCGCATCATGTGACCGGGCGGCTGGTCAAGCTGGCCGAGGCGCGCAACTGCGGACTGGAGGACCTGAGCCTCAGCGAGATGCGCGCGATCGAGCCCGGCATCACCAAGGACGTTTTTCGCGTTCTCGGGCCCGGGAACTCGGTCCGCTCGCGCGTCAGCCTGGGCGGCACCGCGCCCGCCAACGTCAAACGCGCCGCCGCCGAGGCGCGGCGGCGGTTCCTCGGCCGAGACCAAAGCAAAAGGGCATGAGCGTCATGGATCGACGTGAAAACAAAGGCCGGAAAAACGGGTGGGAACGGCGGGCCGCCGTTTTTTGGATCGTGGCGGCGGGGCTTGCGCTCGCGGGCTGCGGCCGGCGGTCCGCGCCCAAGGCGCCGGAGGGATCGACCTACGGCGTCGATTACCCGACCCGGCAATCGCTCCGCCTTCCGCCCGAGGAACCCCTGCACGGCCCGCCCAAGGACGACGACGAGGACGAGACGCCCTCGCCCGGCGGCCGGCCTCAGCCGCCTTCGGTACGTTATTAGAGCAGGCTGCGATCGAATGGAATCATCCTC
>MIAC01000138.1 GCA_001830475.1 Rhodospirillales bacterium RIFCSPLOWO2_12_FULL_67_15 | reverse complement strand
GGGGCGAGGCCGTCACCGACCGCGCGAACCCAGGCGCGATCGAGAACCGCATAGTCGCCGTCGCACGCCGCGAACGCGACCGCTTCGAGCGATGCCTCGGCGCCGTCGCCGACCACGGCGAGCACGTCGTCGGCGGAAACGTTCGGGCCTTCGCAATAAAGAACGAGCTTGGCGAGCTCGCCCCGGACCAGGTCGCGGTCGGGGCCGAGCCGGGCGACGAGAAGATCGAGCGCGTCGGCGTCCGCCGCGAGCCCGCGTTCGCGCAGGATCTCGCCGATCAGGGCGCGGCAGCCCCGCTCGTCGTCCGGATAGCAGGCGATCGCCGCGGCCTTTCTCGCGGCCTCGAACGCCGCGCGCAAGGAGGATCGCTTCGGCAAATCCCCGCCCTCGACCAGGACGAACGCGCCGTCGAGCCGGGCGTCGGCGAGAAAGCGGGCGAACAGTTCGGCGGCCCCGTCGCCCGCCTCGCGCACGATCACGAGCCGCCGCCCGCCGCCGAAGGCGAGCGAGGCGGCCTCGTCGAAAAGACGTGCCGGATCGGTTTTCAGCGCGGCGGCCGAAAGCTCGACGGCGCGGAAGGGATCGGCGGCATCGCCAACTACCGCGCGGCCGATCGCCGCCATGCGCTCGCGCACCAGGCCGCGGTCGGGGCCGAACACCAATGCCGCCGCCACGTCCGGCCCGGGCTTGCGGACGAAGGCGTCGGCCTTGGCGCCGGTCAAAACCACCGGGACAGTCCTCGTCAGGAGCGCTTGAAATAGAGACCGAGGCGGGCGCGGGTTTCCTCGGCCAAGTCGCGCACCGCGCGCTGGCGGGCGTCCTTCTCGCCGGCCAATGTTCCGTAATCGGCCGTCTGGTGGACGTAGCCGGCGGTCGAGGTCGCCGAGCCGGTCAGGATCGACGCCCGCGTTGTCGCGTCGTGGAGGGCGAAACTGGCGGTGAGTTGGAGATTCGCCCGCGCGGCGAAGGCGGTGCGCTGGATCGCCGTTTCCTGGACGGATTCGGTGAGCGTGACTTTGAGATAATAGCGCGGCTTGGCCGGGACCCCGCGCGGATTGATCGCGTCGCGGAGATGGTTGTGCAACATCTGCCCGACCCGGTCCTTGATCGGCTCGATCTGGATCAGCGCGAAATCCGCCGGAACATCCTTGGCCGCCTCGCGTCCGTACATGGGCTCGAAGCCGCACGCGGCCAGCAAGGCCGGAAGCGCAAGGGCGATCATTAATTTAAACCACGACATTGACGATCCTGTTGGGCACGACGATCACTTTGCGCACCTTTCGGCCGGAGATCGCGCGGGCGACGTTTTCGAGCGCGAGCGCGGCCCGTTCGGCGTCCTCTTCGGCGCAATCCATCGGCAGCTCCACGGTGCCGCGCAGCTTGCCGTTGACCTGGACCGCGACCGCCACCGTATCTTCCACCAGCAGCATCGCATCCGCCACCGGCCAGGGGGCGTCGGCGAGCAGCGTAGCATGACCGAGGCGTTGCCACATCGCCTCGGCGAGGTGCGGCATCATCGGCCCGATCAGGCGGACGACGGCCTCCAACGCTTCCCCCGCGACCCATTCCGCGCCGCCCGCTTCCGCGGGCAGGGCCTCGAGGGCGTTGGAGAGCTCCCTGATCCGGGCGATCGCCTTGTTGAAGTGGAATACGTCGAGATCGCGGGTCACCGCCGCCACGGTCCGGTGGGTCAGGCGGTGGAGCTTCTCGGCCTCGGCCCCGAGCGGGTCGGGCAAGAGTTCGCCCGGCGGGGCGGCCGGGATGATGGGTTCGTCGACCAGCCGCCAGAGACGGTTGATGTAGCGGAACGCGCCCTCGATGCCGGCCTCGGTCCAGTCGAGATCCCGCTCGGGCGGGCTGTCGGAGAGCATGAAGAGGCGGGCGGTGTCGGCGCCGTAAGCGTCCAGGATCGATTCGGGATCGACCACGTTCTTGCGCGATTTGCTCATCTTTTCCGCCCGCCCGATCGCGACGGCCGCGCCGGTCCCGGTCTGCACGACCGTGCCATCCGCGCGCCGCTCGACCTCGTCGGGGAACAGCCATTTGCCGTCCGCGCCGCGATAGGTTTCATGGCAGACCATGCCTTGCGTGAGCAGGCCGGCGAACGGCTCCTTGAGGCCGAGGTAGCCGCATTCCTTCATGGCGCGCGTGAAAAATCGGGAATAGAGGAGATGCAAAACCGCGTGCTCGATGCCGCCGATGTACTGGTCGACCGGCAGCCAGTAGTCCGCCGCCCTGCGCTCGAACGGCCGGGTCTCCGCCTTCGGCGAGCAGAAGCGGGCGAAGTACCACGACGATTCGAAGAACGTGTCGAAGGTGTCGGTTTCGCGCCGCGCCGGTTTGCCGCACTTGGGGCAGGCGACGTTCTTCCAGTTCGGGTGATGTTCGAGCGGATTGCCGGGCCGGTCGAACGTCACGTCCTCGGGGAGGACCACCGGCAGGTCCTTTTCCGGCACCGGAACGACGCCGCAGGCGGGGCAATGGACGATGGGGATCGGGCAGCCCCAGTAACGCTGGCGCGAAACCCCCCAGTCGCGCAGCCGGAATTGGACCGCGCCCGCGCCCTGGCCGAGGGCTTCGAGCCGGGCGCAGGCGGCGTGTTTTGCGTCCTCGACGGCAAGCCCGTCGAGAAAACCCGAGTTCACCGCGACGCCGTCCGCGACGTAAGCCTCCGCCGCGACCGCGAGCTTGGCGATGAAATCCTTCTCTTCGGGCGTTCCGTGGACGTTTTTCGGAACCACGACCGGAATGACGGCGAGCCCGTACTTGCGGGCGAAGTCGAGATCGCGCTGGTCGTGCGCCGGGCAGCCGAAAATGGCGCCGGTGCCGTATTCCATCAGGACGAAGTTGGCGACGAAGACCGGAAGGCGACGACCCGGAACGAACGGGTGGAGAACCTCGAGCCCGGTCTTATGGCCCTTCTTCTCGGCGGTTTCGATCGCCGCCTCGCTGGTGCCGATCCGGTTGCACTCGGCGACGAATTCGCCGAGGGCGGCGTCGCCCTTGGCCAAATCCCGCGCCAGCGGATGGTGGGGCGAAAGGGCGATGAAAGAGGCGCCGAACAGGGTGTCGGGGCGGGTGGTGAAAATCTCGATCTTGGAATCATTCCCGGCGACGGGAAAAAAAACCCGCGCCCCTTCGGAACGGCCGATCCAGTTCTCCTGCATCAGCCGCACCCGCTCGGGCCAGCGCGCGAGGTCTTTCAGCGATTCGAGCAGGTCGTCGGAAAAAGCGGTGATGCGCAGGAACCATTGCGCCAGCTGGCGCTTCTCCACGATCGCGCCGGAGCGCCAGCCCTTGCCCTCGATCACCTGCTCGTTGGCGAGCACGGTGTTCTCGACCGGGTCCCAGTTGACCCAGGATTCGCGGCGGTAGACGAGATCGCGGGCGAGGAAATCGAGAAACATCTTCTGTTCGTGCCGGTAATACTCCGGCTCGCAGGTGGAAATCTCCCGGTCCCAGTCGTAGGCGAGGCCCATGCGTTGGAGCTGGCCGCGCATGACGGCGATGTTCTCGCGCGTCCAACGGGCGGGATGGACCTTGTTTTCGATCGCCGCGTTCTCGGCCGGCAACCCGAAGGCGTCCCAGCCCATCGGATGCAGCACGTTGAAGCCGCGCGCGCGCTTGTAGCGGGCGACCACGTCGCCGAGGGTGTAGTTGCGCACGTGCCCCATGTGGATGCGTCCCGACGGATAGGGAAACATCTCGAGCACGTAGTACTTGGGCCGCGTCGAATCCTCGCGCGCGGCGAAGGTGGCGCGCTCGGCCCACGTCCGCTGCCACTTCACCTCGGTTTCTTGGACGTTGTATTTCGCCATGCTCGGCGGTGAAGGGAATCAGCGCGGCCGCTGCGCCATGGTTTCCTGGCGAAGCTGGCGGGCGCGGGTCAGGATGGCGTCTTCGATCTTGGCGGCGGTTTCCTTGGGCACCCCGGCGTCGCGCCAGGCCCCGGCCGGATCGCGCGTCTGGCGGAAGGACGACACGCGCACGCCGTCGGCGCGGAGCGCGCGGCCGAGAATGTAGACGTTGAGCTTGAACCGCTCGGCCGGCGAATCGGCGAAGCTGTACCAATCGGTGAGAATCACGCCGCCGAGCGCGTCCGCCGAGGTGATCGGCATGAAGGCGAGCGTGTCGAGCGACGCGCGCCAGAGGAAACTGTTGACGCCGATGCCGCCGCCGCCCTCGTCCTCGCGCTTCTTGCCGCCGAAGAGATCGAGTCCGCCGGGGCCGAAGATGGTCGGGCGGTTGGGATCGCCGGGGTCGTATTCGGCGGGGATCGCCTGCACCGGCTCGCGGTTGCAGGCGGCGAGCGCCGAGACAAGCGCGACGAGAAACGCGAGAAGCGCGATACGGATCAAACCCATGGCCGGCCGGAATCCCATTGAAGAAACATGATTATACCAGAGCGTTCGGCCGCGCCATACCCCGCGCGCCCCGGCCCCTTGGAAGCCGGATCGCCCCGATCCCGGCGATCCCGACCGCGCCCGAATCCTTGATCCTGAGCGCGGTCTTAGGCGTAATGCCGCCGATCGCATAGACCGGGATCGGGCTTTTGCGGCAGAAGCGGGCGAAGCGCAAGGGGCCCAAGGGGGTCGCGCCCGGGTGGCTCGCGGTCGGGAATACGGGCCCCAGGACCGCGGCCGAGGCTCCATATTTGGCCGCCCGGAACACCGCCCGCAACGAATGTGCCGCTATGGTAACAATTGACGATTTCCGCCGTATCATCGCACCCAGCGCCAAAGGTGCGCCAAGCCGGGCCTCCGGGAGGTGAAGGCCGGCGGCACAGGCGCGCGCGGCGAGCCCTGCTTCGCCCGCGACCAGGACCCGGATCCTAAGCGCGCGCGCCTTCCGGACCAGGGCGCGGGCGAGGGTTTCGCGCGCGGGCGCGCCGTAGTGGCGAAAGACGACGCCGGCGCCGCGGGGCAAGCGATCGAGCGCCGCGAGCGGATCGGGAAGCCGATCAGCGTCGCTGAGGAGAAGCAAGGCGGGGAGATGACGGGTTGTTCGATGGCGCCCGGCGCGCGCTTTGAGGCGGTTTGCGATGTCTGCTACGGTCGGCATGATTTTCGCGAGCTTTCCTTACGGCGGTTACTTGGTAGCCGAATCCCGAGCATGACCGAAATGAACGTCGCCGCCAATCTTGCCCAAGTCCGGGCCAGGATCGCCGCGGCCGCGCGCGCGTGTGGGCGCGATCCGCGAGAAATCACGCTGGTCGCGGTGACCAAGACCCACGGCGAGGCGAAGATCCGGGCCGCGATCGCCGCCGGAAACCTCGTCTTCGGCGAGAACCGGGTGCAGGAAGCGGAGGAAAAATGGCCCGCGCTCAAGGCCGAGTTTCCCGGCGTCCGCCTGCACCTGATCGGTCCGCTTCAGAGCAACAAGGTCAAGCGCGCGGTTCTGCTGTTCGACGCGATCGAGACGGTGGATCGGCCCAAGCTCGCCCGGGCGCTGGCCGAGGAGATGGCCCGGACCGGCCGGCGCCCCGCCTGCTTCATCGAGGTCAACACCGGCGAGGAGGCGCAGAAAAGCGGCGTCCGGCCCGCCGAGATCGACGCCTTCGCGCGCGAATGCCGCGAAACCTACAACCTGCCGGTCGAAGGGCTCATGTGCATCCCGCCCGCGGACGAGGAGCCGTCGCTGCACTTCGGCCTGCTCGCCGAAATGGCGCGGCGCAACGGACTTCGCCAACTCAGCATGGGCATGAGCGCGGACTTCGAGATCGCGGTCGCCTTCGGCGCGACCCATGTGCGCATCGGCACCGCGATTTTCGGCCCGCGCCCGAGCTTTACGGGCGAAAAAAAATAAACCCGCCCGAGCTTCACGGGCGGGAAAGATTGACGATCAGCCGGTCGCCCGGGCCGCAGTCGGCGAGCAGCCGGAGCAAGTCCCGGCGCGCGAGCGCGACGCAGCCCTCGGTCGGCGCGTAATCCGCGCCGGCGACGTGGAGAAAAATGGCGCTACCCCGTCCGGGAACCGGCGGCGCGTCGTTCCAGCCGAGCACGACGGCAAGGTCGTAAAGTCCGTCCGCGCGCCACAGGGTTTCATGCCGGCCGGGGAAGGGGCGGCGGACGAGGCGGTTGTATTCGGGCCGGGCGGGGTCGTCGCACCAGCCGTCTCCGGGCGAAATCACCCGCACCGCCATGCGCGTC
>MIAC01000137.1:2116-2181 GCA_001830475.1 Rhodospirillales bacterium RIFCSPLOWO2_12_FULL_67_15 | reverse complement strand
CCCAGGAGAAGGTGCTTGCGAAACGCGTCGATCTCGAAATGGATCGTGCCGCCGTCGGGGCCCCG
>MIAC01000137.1:1472-2070 GCA_001830475.1 Rhodospirillales bacterium RIFCSPLOWO2_12_FULL_67_15 | reverse complement strand
CGCTCGGCGTCGTCGAACAGCTTCGCCATCTCCGCCTTCGCCAGCTTGATCGGCAGGATGCCGTTCTTGAAGCAGTTGTTGTAGAAGATGTCGGCGAAATCCTCGGCGACGACGCAGCGGATGCCGAAATCCATGAGCGCCCACTGGGCGTGCTCGCGCGAGGAGCCGCAGCCGAAATTCGCGCCCGCGACCAGGATCTTGGCGTTGCGATAGGCGGGCCGGTTGAGGACGAAATCGGGCTTCTCCTCGCCCTTGTCGTCGTAGCGCATTTCGTAAAAGAGCGCCTTGCCCAGCCCCGAGCGCTTGATCGTCTTGAGGAACTGCTTGGGGATGATCTTGTCGGTATCGACGTTGATCATCGGCAAGGGCGCGGCGACCCCGGTCAGCGTGGTGAACTTGTCCATGGCGAATTCGTCCTTCAATCGAGCTTGCGCACGTCGGCGATCCGCCCCAAGACGGCGGCGGCCGCGGCCATCGCCGGGCTCATCAGGTGGGTGCGCCCGCCGCGGCCCTGGCGGCCCTCGAAGTTGCGGTTCGAGGTCGAGGCGCAATGCTCGCCCGGTTCGAGCTTGTCGGCGTTCATGGCGAGGCACATCGA
>MIAC01000137.1:861-1439 GCA_001830475.1 Rhodospirillales bacterium RIFCSPLOWO2_12_FULL_67_15 | reverse complement strand
GAGGAAAATCAGGTCGAGCCCCTCGGCCTCGGCCATGTCCTTCACCAGCCCCGAGCCGGGGACGACCATGGCGGCGACGCCCGGCGCCACCTTGCGTCCTTGGGCGATATAAGCCGCTTCGCGCAAATCCTCGATCCGGCCGTTGGTGCAGGAGCCGATGAAAACCCGGTCGATCTTGATCGCGGCCAAGGGCGTTCCCGGCGTCAAGCCCATGTATTCGAGCGAGCGGGCGATGGCCGCGCGCTTGGCCTCGTCCTTGGCGTCCTTGGGGTCGGGCACGCGGCCGGTGACGGGGAGCACGTCCTCGGGGCTCGTGCCCCAGGTGACCATCGGCGCGATCTCGGCTGCGTTCAGCGTCACTTCGCGGTCGAACCTCGCGCCCGAGTCCGATGGCAACGACTTCCAATACGCCAGCGCCTGTTCCCACGAGGCACCCTTGGGCGCGAACGGCCGGCCGCGCAGATAATCGAAGGTCTTGTCGTCGGGCGCGACCAGGCCGGCCCGCGCGCCCCCTTCGATGGTCATGTTGCACACCGTCATGCGTCCTTCCATCGTGAGCGCCCTGATCGCGGAGCCCG
>MIAC01000137.1:0-783 GCA_001830475.1 Rhodospirillales bacterium RIFCSPLOWO2_12_FULL_67_15 | reverse complement strand
GGCGGTGCCGATCTGGCCGATGATGGCGAGAATCATGTCCTTGGCGGTGATGCCGGGGGCCAGCGCGCCCTCGACCGAAACCCGCATGTTCTTGGCCGGACGCTGGAGCAGGGTCTGGGTCGCGAGCACGTGCTCGACCTCGGTCGTGCCGATGCCGAAGGCGAGCGCGCCGAAGGCGCCGTGGGTCGCGGTGTGGGAATCGCCGCAGACGATGGTGGTGCCGGGCAGCGTGAAGCCCTGTTCGGGGCCGATGATGTGGACGATGCCTTGGCGGATATCGTCCATCGAAAGATAAGTGATGCCGTACTCGCGGCAATTGCTTTCGAGCGTCTCGACCTGGAGGCGGGATTCGGCGTCCTTGATGCCGCCTTCGCGGTCGGTGGTCGGGACGTTGTGGTCGGCGACCGCGAGCGTGGCGTCGGGCCGGCGCACGCGGCGCCGGTTGAGGCGCAGGCCCTCGAACGCCTGCGGGCTGGTGACTTCGTGCACCAGGTGGCGGTCGATGTAGATCAGGCAGGTGCCGTCCGGCTGCACGTCCACCAGATGGCTTTGCCAGATCTTGTCGAACAGGGTCCGAGGCTCGGGCATCATGGGATGCACATTCTAGTCTATTCTAGGGAAGCTCTAAATAAGTCCCCAAACCGTCACCCCCGCGAAAGCGGGGGTCCATGTTCTTGAAAAAGCTGGATTCCCGCTTTCGCGGGAATGACGAGATGAACACATGGTCCATGTTCTTGAAAAAGCTGGATTCCCGCTTTCGCGGGAATGACGAGATGAACACAT
>MIAC01000136.1:5809-14815 GCA_001830475.1 Rhodospirillales bacterium RIFCSPLOWO2_12_FULL_67_15 | reverse complement strand
CAGTTTCGGGAAATCCTTCCATGCCGGCAGCGCCTGGTACTCGGCGAGCTGCTGGTCCCACCACTGCATGCCGTTCTCGTGCAGGCGGCGGCCGAGCTCGGTGCCGACGCGCAACAGCTGCTCCTGGTAGGGCAGCTCGAAGCGCAGGCCCTTCCCGGCGAGCGTCGGGAACAGGTACCAGTCGGACTGCGGAAACGGCTTCACCCGCAGGCCGTGCTGCTTCCACCAGTCGAGGCCATGCGTTTCCGCGCCATCGGTGAGCTCGGCGCTCGCCGCCCGGCATACCGCGTCCCAGATTTGGTCTCTCGAATATTTTTCTTTCTCGTTCAAGGAGAAGTTCCAGGAGGGACCTTCGAGAGCAACCCCTGCAGCACCACGGTTGATGGAGGCGTTATAGCGTTCCAGGAGCCCAGTCCTCGCAGCGAGCTCGGTGGCGATGTCGGTAAAATCGCGCGCGTCCACGTTCGGCTTCACCGCCGGCTGGCGCAGCGCATAGCCCTCATGCTTCCAGAATTGCTCGATGTACTTCGAGCCGCCGATGTAGATGAGCTGCAGGCTCTCCAGGTCCACCTGGTCCGGCAGCAGGATGTCGGCAAAATGGTTGGTCTCGTCGCGCGTGTAGGCGAGCGCAACGACGAACGGGAAGCTCGCCATGCGCTCGGCCACCTGGCCCGTGTCCCAGAACGAGATCGCCGGATTGGTGCGATACACGAACCACAGCTCGGGATAAGTGACGCGCGGCAGCCCCGGCGGCGTCTCGCCGAGGAACATCCACGAGAAATGCGTCGGCCCGAGCGCCTGGCTCCACGGCCCGTTGGCGGCGAGCGGCACCAGCGTGCGGTAGGCATTGCGGATGTTCGGCTGCGCGCTCCAGTGTTCCTTGTCGGTAGGATTCAACGGATAGGCCATGAAACCGTCCGCGCCGGGCTTGACGCTCGCGTGCCGCTCCGACAGCGGGCGGTTCAGGCGCACCGTGGTGCCGAGGGTGCCGCCGGGCACTTCGAGCGCGCCCACCAGCGCCGCGAGCATGGTGCGCGCCCAGCAGCATTCGAAGCCGCCCCAGCCGTTGTTGACCGTCTTGCCGAGCGCCACGGCGACCGGGCGCAACGGCAGCGTCTTGCCGTCGATCACGATGGTCTCGCCGATATGCGCGTGATCGAGGTACTCGCCGGCGATGCGCCGGATGGCCGCGGCCGGCACGTCGCAGATGCCCGCCGCCCATTCCGGCGTATACGGCTTCATGTGCGCGAGCAGTTTGGAGAACGCGGTCTCGCCGTTCAGGTTTCCTTTTGCAAGGACTTCCTCATCCGGACCGATTTCAACGGCATCCCTGGAGAAAGAACCTTCCAGGACATCGGAAATCAAAGGACTTCTCGTTCCGGGATCCCTCAGGAAAAATCCGTTCGGGCCGACCATATAGGGTGAAGAGGTGTGCCGCAGCAGAAAATCGAGGTCGAGCCGCTCGCGCGGATGCTCGAACAGCATCACGTGGATCAGCGCATAGAGGAACGCGGGATCGGTCTTGGGCCTGATCGGCACCCATTCGGCAGAGCAGGCTCCAGTGATCGACAGGTGAGGTTCCACCTGGACCCGCTTCATGCCGCGGATGCGCGCCTCGGCATGGCGCCAGACGCCGACCACGCCGCCGGAGGCCTCGGTGTTCGCGCCGCAGGAGATCACGTACTCGCACAACGGGGTGTCGGGCGAAACCGTGAACGCGCGGTGCCAGAACTCGCCGTAGAGGTGCTCCGAATGCGTGCACTTGACGCCCTGCCCCGAGCCGAAGCCCATGTCGACCGGGCCCCAGGCGCCGAGGAACGCGGGAAACGTGCCCATGTAGGACTGCGGCGTGCCGCCGCCGCCGAAACTCGCCGCCACGCGCGGATAGCCGGACTCATCCAGCAGGCCTCGCGCGCGAATTTCCAGAAGCTTTCTTGAAATGACTGCAAAAGCTTCATCCCAGCTGATCGGCACGAATCCGGGGTCCTCGCCGCGCCCTTTCTTCGGGTTGGTGCGCTTCATCGGCGAGCGCACCCGGTTCGGGTTGTACAGCTTCTGCACCAGGCCGTAGGCCTTGACGCAGACGCGGCCACCGCCCGGATGGATTCCCGCAGCGTCGAAATTCGGCGTCACCTCCGTGGCAACGCCGTCCTCGACCTCCACTTCGAGCAGGTCGGGACCCGCGACGCACTGGTAACAGTAGGTCTTGACCTTCACGCGATCTTCGCCTGCTCCCGCGCCTTCTTTGCCTTTGCGCCGAGGCGCGCCTCGGTCTGCTTGACGTCGACCACGAAGCGCATGTGCTTGCCGCGGCAGACCGCGTCGATGCCGTCGTGCGCCTCGACCGCGAAGGTGACCGCGCGGCCCTTCACTTCGGCGACGCTGACGCTGATCTCGACCTCCATACCGAGCAGCGTCGCGGCCAGGTGGTCGATTTCCACGCGGGTCCCGACCGAGTCCTCGCCCGGGTCCAGATGCTCGAGCAGGAATTCGCGGCAGGTCATTTCGATGTCGCGCACCAGCATCGGGGTGGCGTACACGCGCGCCTGCTCGCCCATGAAATCGATGGTGCGCTCGCGGTCGATGCGGTATTTGCGTTTGGCGGCGATGCCCGCCGTGAGAGTGGTTTTCATGCTCTATCTGAGCATCCGGGGACGGGCGCCGGTTTGATCCACGTCAACTCAGGAACAGCTTCAAATCAGCGCTGCTTCGCCCTCAGGCGAATCTGGTCGTACCCGCGAAAGTGGCGATCTGCACCCGGATCGTCATGCGACGCGCGCCTTATCCTCCCGCTCGCCTGCCACCGCCAGGCAGTCCCTGCCCGAGTGCTTCGCTTCGTAGAGTGCAAGATCCGCCGCTTGCAGCAACGTCTCCCGGTCCGCGCCATGTGCCGGGTACATCGCAAGACCCATCGACAGCGTGAATTGCGGCAGGCTCTTGCCGGCGTGCTTAACCTCCAACTGGCGCAGGTCGGCCGCAAGGCGCCCCGCCCACTCGCGCGCGCTCTTCGCATCGCTCTCCACAAGAACTATCGTAAATTCTTCGCCACCAAAGCGGCAGGCGAGGTCGCTTGCGCGCACCGCGCCCCTCAGCGTGCGGCCAAGTGCCCGCAGCACCTCATCGCCCGCCTCGTGACCGTGCCGGTCGTTGAAGCCCTTGAAGTGGTCCGCATCGAGCATGAACACCGCAAGCTGCGCCTGCGTGCGTTTGGCCCTCGCGATTTCGCGATCGAGCGACTCCTCCAGGTAGCGCCGGTTATGAAGCCCGGTCAGCGCGTCGCGGATCGACTGCTCGCGCAGTGTCTCCCTCAGCTGCAGGTTCCCCAGCGCGAGCGCAAGCTGCTCTGCCATCGCCTGCGCCGACTTCGCCGCCTCAGCGCCGGCTTCGAGGTGCAAAAGCCCGATCGCGCCGTCCTGCCCGTTCAACGGAATGCACAGCGCGCCATCGGCCTGCGGCTGTGCGTGCGCACAGGCGAGCGCGATGTCCCCGCCGCGGGCGCTGTGCACGCGTCCGCGGCGCATTGCCCAGCACTCCGCAGGGGCGAAGCTCGCCACCGGAGGAGGTTCGCCCCACGCGGCGAGCCGGTCCAGATAATTGCGCGACGACCGGACCAGATACACCGCCCCCGGACCCTGCGGATACGCCCGGGCGCAGTACTGGCCGACGATCACTCCGGCCTCCTCCAGGCTCTGGCAGCTTTGCAGCAACCCCGAGAGCTCGGCGAGCAGCGCCGCATCGCGGTTCTGCCGCTCGACGCGCGCCACCGTATGCTCCAGTTCAAGCGTCCGCTCGGTCACGCGCCGTTCCAGATCTGCGTTCAGTTCGCGCAGCCGCGAATCCGCGGCCGCCCGCTCCGCGAGTGCATTCTCGGCGCGCTTCGCTTCTTCCTGCACCCGCAGGAACGCCCGGTCGATGGTGCGCATCGGCAGCCAGCGCAGCAACGCGAAGACGGCCAGACCGAGCGCCAGCCCCAGCGCGCCAAGTAGCGCCGTACGCAGCAACAGCGGCCGCAACGATACGGCGGCCTCGATTCGCGCAACGGCCTCTCCGGAATCGAGCAGGTCCGCGGCGCGCATGAGAATCGGCACGGGCGGCGTCTTGCCCGCTTCGAGGATCACGCGCCCGTCGCGCGCCACGATTCTGACCATCTCCTCCCTCGCCCCTGAGTCTAGGGAGGGATTGAAGGACAGCACTTCGTTGAGCAGGCGCTCCTGGAACTCCCAGGTTTCCGGGCTGTTGTTGATCAGGCGCGTGATGGCGAGGCCCTCGATGTGCACGCTCGTTTCGAGCGCCGCCTCCAGACTCGCATAGCCGGTGAGGCAGTACACCACCGGCGGCGCAAGACCGACAGTAACTGCCAGAATTACCGCCAGCGCGACCAGCGGCCGGCCTATGGCTGATCGGCTCATCTCAGCGTGCGGCGAATGGCGGGACCAGGTGTCCGGTGCGCGCGAACAGCGCCTTGGCCTGCGCGCTGCCCAGAAATTCGATGAAGCGCTTCGCCGTCTCCGGCAGTGGCTGGGGGCCGTGCACCACAAAGAGCCGTTTCTGATGGACGTAACGGCCCGACGCGAGCGCCTCGAGGCTCGGCTCGATGCCGTCGAGCCTCAACGGCTTGACCGCGCGCCCTTCGGCAAGGATCAACCCCAATGTGCTGGCGGCGATGGCGCCGGAGGTTTTCTCGGCCATTTCGGTTGCGTCGCGGTCGGTGGTGGCGACGATCATCCCGGGCCGCCGGAGCGCCTCGTCCAAGCCGCGGGCAACGGCCGGCGAAAGCGACTTCAGGATCGCGATATCGCCGTCATCCGCCGGCCGCAGCACCGGCCGCACGCGCGCGCCCTCGGGCCAGCGGGTGAGTTTTCCGGCGTACAACTCGGCAAGCTGGGCGCTCGAAATCGCATCCAGCGCCATCTTGCGGCTCACGACCATGACAAACGGGGTGCGCGCGTACTCGATCTGCACGAGCCCGAGCGCGCGTTCCGCGTCGGACAGCGGCCGCGAGGTGAGCGCAAGGTCCAGCGCACGTCCCGCCGCCGCCCGGATCGAGGAGCCGGTTCCCACGGCCTGGATCGGCGCGAATCTGGCCCCGGGATGCGATTTCGCGAACTCCGTCGCCAGCATTTCGATCGCGCCCACGTTCGCCCCCGATCCGGCAATGCGCAAGGGCTGTGCGGCGGCGCCTCCCGCCGCCAGGGCGAGGATCGCGGCAAGCAACGCCGCGACGACGATTTTTGCGGGTGTAACGAGGTGCTTTCGAAAGTGCCGCATCGGTTTGCTCCTATCGTACAACTGTCGCGTACCTGACCGAGCCTTTCTGTGCACTATCGAACACAGCGGGTGGCGGCTACAGGCCCAGGTAGGCCTGCCGCACCTTTTCGTCGGCGAGCAGCTCGGCCCCGGAGCCCGCCAGCACCACCCGGCCGGTTTCGAGCACGTAGCCGCGGTCGGCCACCGAAAGCGCCGCGCGCGCGTTCTGGTCCACCAGGAAAATGGTGGTACGCGCCGCTTTCAGTGCGCGCACCTTGGCGAATATCTCTTCCACCAGCCGCGGCGCGAGCCCCATCGAGGGCTCATCGAGCAGCAGCAGGCGGGGTTTCGCCATCAGCCCGCGGCCCATGGCGAGCATCTGCTGCTGGCCGCCCGACAGGACCCCCGCGGCCTGGCCGCGCCGTTCCTTCAGCGCCGGGAACATCGCGTACACGCGCTCGAGCTCCGCGTCGCTCTCGGCGCGCGTCCGGGTGTAGGCCCCGAGCCTCAGGTTGTCCTCGACCGAAAGCGGGCCGAACACCTGCCGCCCCTCCGGCACCTGCACGATGCCGAGGCGGACCCGCCGGTCGGACCGGACCCCGCTGATGTCATTTCCGTTGAAAATGATTTTTCCGGAAGAAGGCTGTACCCCGGAAATCGCACGCAGGAGCGTGGACTTCCCGGCTCCATTCGCGCCCACCAGCGCAACCAGCTCGCCGTCCTCGACCGTGAGGTCGATCCCGGCGAGCGCCTGGATGCGCCCGTAATGGCTGGTCAGCGCGCTGACTTCTAGCACGCTTCGGGCTCCGCGCTTCCCAGATAGGCCTCGATGACCCTGGGATCGTTGCGTACCTGCTCGGCCGAGCCTTCACAGAGCTTGCGGCCGTAGTCGAGCACCACGATATGGTCCGAGACGCCCATCACCAGGCGCATGTTGTGCTCGACCAGCACCACCGTCACGCCGGACTGCGCGAGGCGGACGATCAGCGCGTTGATGGCCTGCGTTTCGGTCTGGTTGAGGCCCGCCGCGGGCTCATCGAGCAGCAGCAGTTTCGGCCGGCCTCCCAGCGCGCGCGCGATCTCCAGGCGCTTGAGCGCGCCGTAGGGCATCGCGTCGGCCTCCGCGCCGAGGTATTCGCCCAGTCCGACGAACTGCATCAGCCCGGCGGCCTCCTCCCGGCTCTCGCGCTCGCCCGCGGCCAGGCGCGGCGAACGCAGCATCGCCGCGAGCCAGCCGGCGCGCTCGCGCAGGTGCCGGCCGACCATCACGTTCTCGAGCGCGCTCATGTTGAAGAAGACCTGCAGGTTCTGGAAGGTGCGCCCCATGCCGCGCGCGGCAAGCTGGTGCGGCGCGAGCCCGGTGACGTCCGCGCCGTCGAAAACCACGTTGCCCGCGGAGGGCGCATAGACCCCGGTGAGCAGGTTGAGCAGCGTGGTCTTGCCCGCGCCGTTCGGCCCGATGATCGAGTTGACCTTGCCCGGTTCGAGATCGAAGGACACCTGGTCGACGGCCATCACGCCGCCGAAGGCTTTCGACAGCGCGGTGACGCAAAGTTGCGGCGCGATCATTTCTGTTTTTTCTTCAAAATAAAAACTAAACTCGGTAAAAAGCCTCGCGGCAGGAACACCATGGTGGCGATCAGGACGGCGCCGAACACCACCATCTCGTATTCCTTGAGCACCGTGAGCAGCTGCGGCAGCAGCGTGAGCGTCGCGGCGCCGATCACCGCGCCGAAGGTCGAGGCCATGCCGCCGAAGACCACCATGGTGACCAGCTCGATGGAATGGAAGAAACCGACCTTGCCCGGCGTGATGAAGCCCGCATAGTGCGCCGTCATGCTGCCCGCGAGCGAGGCGAACACCGCCGAGATGACGAAGATGCCGAGCTTGGCGCGGGTCGCATCGATGCCCGAGACCTGCGCCCCGACCTCCGAGCCGTGCAGCGCGCGCAGCGCGCGGCCCGCCGGCGATTCGATCAGGTTGAGCGCGATCCACACTGCGGCGAGCAGCACGCCGCCGACGATCCAGTACCAGAGGCGCTCGCCCGCCAGGGCGAGGCCGAACAGCGTGAACGCCGGCACGCTCATCCCGTCGGGCCCGCCGGTGAGGCGGTCCTCGGTGACGACCACGATCGAGATGATGACGCCCAGGCCGAGCGTCGCCATCGCCAGGTAATGCCCTTTCAGTTTCAGGATCGGGCGGCCGACCAGCAGGGCGAGCAGCGCCACCCCGGCGGTGGTCGCGGCCAGCGCGGCCGCGGGCGGCCAGCCGTAGCGCGCCGTGAGGACCGCCGAGCCGTAGGCGCCGAGGCCGAAAAACCCCGCGTGGCCGAGGCTGATCTGCCCCGCGTAGCCGATCAGCAGGTTCAGGCCCACGCAGACGATCGCGTTGATGCCGACGAGGATCGCGACCTCGTACCAGTAGTTGTTCACCAGGGCGAGCGGCAGAAACAGGATCACGGCCGCCAGCAGCGCGAGCCCCCCGGTGCGCGGCGTTCGCAAATTCATGTGCCTGGAACGGGGAAACCCGGGTTCCCCCGTTACCTCCTCCTAGACCCGCTCGGCGCTCTTCTTGCCGAACAGGCCGCTCGGCATGAAGAACAGCACCGCGAGAATGATGACGAACGCGATCGCGTCCTTGTACGCCGAGCTCAGGTACCCGGCGCCGAGGCTCTCGGCGATGCCGAGCGCGAGGCCGCCCACCACCGCGCCGGCGCCGCTTCCCAGTCCGCCGAGGATGGCGGCGGCGAAGCCCTTGAGCCCGAGCATCACGCCGACATCCCACGAGGTCAGGGTGATCGGCGCGATCAGGATCCCCGCGACCGCGCCGAGCGCGGCCGACAGGCCGAACGACAGCAGCAGCACGAAGCGCACGTTGACGCCGCACAGCTGCGCGGCGAGCGGGTTGTGGGAGGTCGCGAGCATGGCCTTGCCGGTCAGCGTGCGGCCGAAAAACCAGCCCAGCGCGAGCACGATCGCGAAGGTGACGCCCAGCACCCACAGGCTCTGCGGCAGGATCGTCGCCCCCGCGAGCTCGATCGGCCGGTCGCCGGAAAAGGGCTTCAGCGCGTGCAGGTTCTTGTCCCACACCAGCGTGGCGAGGCCGCGCAGCAGGATCGAGGCGCCGATGGTGATGATGATCAGCGTGACGACGGAGGCGCCGCGCGCGGGCTCGACGGCGAACTTCTCCAGCGCGAGGCCCACCGCGGCGGCGGCGAGCACCGCGACCGGGATCGCGGCGAGCACCGGCAGGCCGGCATTGGCGAGCGAAACGGTGGCCATGCCGCCGATCATCACGAATTCGCCCTGCGCGAAGTTGATGACGTGGCTCGCGTTGTAGATGATCGCGAAGCCGAGCGCCACCAGCGCGTAGATCGCGCCGATGGTCAGCCCGCTGAGCAGGTACTGAGCGAGCTGCGCGCTCATCGCAACTCGCCTGGTGGCCGGGGAGGCGCTACTGGATCGGGACCCAGTTGCCCTTTTTCACCTCGATCATGCGGAAGTAGGTGAGGTCCAGTCCCATATGGTCCGTGGGCGTCATGTTGAATACGCCGTCGATGCCGATGAAATCGCGGATCGACTCGAGCGCATCGCGCACTTTCGCCTTGTCGGTCGAGCGCGCCTTCTTCATGGCCTCGACCGCGAGCATCAGGCCGTCCCAGGCGTGGCCGCCGAAGGTTGAGACGTCGGACTTGTAACGCGCCTCGTATTCGCGCTTGTAGCCGAGCACCACCTTCTTCTGCCGGTCGGAATCGGGAAG
>MIAC01000136.1:0-5801 GCA_001830475.1 Rhodospirillales bacterium RIFCSPLOWO2_12_FULL_67_15 | reverse complement strand
TTCGCGCTTGTAGCCGAGCACCACCTTCTTCTGCCGGTCGGAATCGGGAAGCGTTTCGGCGACCAGCAGCGCCGCCGCCGGCAGCCGCACGCCCTCCGCGGCATCGCCGGAGAGCTTGATGTACGCCTTGGAGGCCACGCCGTGCGACTGGTAGAGCGGTACGCCGATCGCGAGTTGCCTGTAGTTCTTGGTGACGATCGCCGGGCCCGCGCCGAAACCGGCGTTGAGCACCGCCTGCACGCCCGCCGTGTTCTTGATCTTGGTGAGCTGCGCGGTCATGTCGGTGTCGCCGCCGCCGTAGGTCTCGTCCGCGACGATCTGGATCCGGTAAGTCGGCGCGACGCCAAGGCACTGGGCGCGCATCGACTTGTCGAAACCGCCGGAACCGGAAATCAGCCCGATGCGCTGTATGCTGCGGCCGCGCATGTCGAGGAAGATGCGCTCGCAGGCCATGCGGTCGGTGTGCGGCGTCTTGAACACCCATTTCTTGACCGGCTCGACGATCACCACCGCCCCGGCAAGGGAGATGAACGGCATGCCGGCCGCTTCCACCAGCGGCACCACGGCCATGGTCTCGCCGGTGGTCGAGCCGCCGACGATCACGTCGACCTTGTCCTGCTCGATCAGGCGCTTGGCGAAGGTGCGCGCCTTTTCCGCGTCGCCCGCCGAGTCGTAGGACACCAGCTGGAGCTTCCTGCCGAGCACGCCGCCGGCCGCGTTGAGCTTTTCGACGTACAGCTCGAGCGTCTTTTGCTCGGGATCGCCGAGGAACGCCGCGCCGCCGGTGACCGCGAGGAAGGCGCCGATGCGGATCGGCTCCTGGGCAATGGCGGCGCCTGCGGCGAGCAGCGCCGCGGCAAGACTTGCAAGCAGTTTGTAACGCATGGTCCCCTCCTTGGCCTTAGTATTAAAGTACTCGAATACCTGTTTACTCCGATAGTTGTCGAACCTACCCCGTCTGGAGGCTCCGACTTTGATCTGTCTCAAGAAACCCACCGGCCGATGAGCGCTCCCGGTCCCGGCGCGGGGGGGCTGGTGCGGGTGCGCAATGTCCAGGCCGGCGATCTGCAGGACGTGGCCGCCATCGACCTGGAGATCACGCGGCTGCCGAAACCCGGCTACTGGGCCGGAATCTACCAGCGTTACGGCACCGGGCGCCGCCAGCAGCGCTTTTTCCTCGTCGCCGAGGCGGCCGGGCGCATCGAGGGCTTCGTGATCGGCGAGGTGCGCGACTGGGAGTTCGGTTCGCCGCGCTGCGGCTGGGTATTCGCGATCAACGTGCGCCCCGGGGCGCGCCTGGCCGGCACCGGCAGCCGGCTGCTGGAGGCGATCTGCGAGGGGTTCCGGCGCCTGGGCGTCCACAAGGTGCGGACCATGCTGGCCCGCGACAACCAGCTGATCCTGTCGTTCTTCCGCAGCCAGGGGATGATGGCGGCGCCGTTCATCCCGCTGGAGATCGACCTCGAGCCGGCGGGCGCGGACCGGGAATGAAGCTGCAGAAGAACACCCTGTTCGCGCTCTACAGCGTGCTCGAGTCGGCCTCGCGACCGGAGCGCCAGCGCTCCGCCGGCGAGATCGCGCGCAAGTACCGCATCTCGCCGCACCACCTCGCCAAGGTGCTGCACACGCTGGCGCAAGCCGGCGTGGTCGAATCGGTGCGCGGCGTGGGCGGCGGCTACCGCTTCTCCGGCAACGCCAAGCGCCTGACCCTGATGGACGTGATCGAGCTGTTCGAGAACATCAACGCGCCGGGCAGCGGCCGCGCGCCGGGAAGGAGCGGCACGCCGCGGCGCCGCCGCGCGAGCAGCGAGGCAGGCGTCGAGCGCGCCGTGGGCAGCGTGCTCGCCGAAATCGACGAAATCGCCAAGGCGACCTTCCGCTCGATCAGCGTCGCGACCATGCTGAAGCTCATCCGGCGGCGGCGGCACGGGTAACCCTGCGGCGTTGGCCGGCTAGCGCGCGGCATCGGTTTGATCTGGATTAATACCGCGGCGGCGGATTGCACTACTGTATTGCCGATTCGTCATGCCGGGTCAAGCCGGGATGCAGAGCCACGGGAGCGGAACCATGCACAGAACCCTGATCGCCGGCGCAGTCGCGGCGGCGTGCGCCACGCCCGCCGCATTCGCGCAAAGCGCGGTGAGCATCGGCGGCGCGCTGAGCGTCACCTACGGCACGGCCAAGGCCACCGGCGGCACCGGCGGGAGCGCCCAGGACATGCAGTCGCACGACCGGGTGCGGGACGGAACCGATTCGTACATCCGCATCAGCGTGACCGAGGATCTGGGCGGCGGCAACTCGGCGTTCGTCCAGGTCGAGTCCGCGGTGCTCGGGAATGCCGACACGCGCAACAACGCGTTCGGCGCCGGGGCGGTGTCCGCCGGCTGGAGCACGAAAAACTCCGCGATCGGGATCCGCAGCAAGTCAGCCGGCAGGTTCCTCATCGGGGTGTGGGACCTGCACTACAACGAGATGGACGGAATCGACCCGAGCCGGCAACTGACCACCGCAAGCACCTCGACCCTGGCGATGAGCCAGAACTTCGGCTCGGCCTTCAGCATCAACCCGGCGATCGGCACGCGTTACAGCAACGTGTTGCGCTGGGATTCGCCGGTCTGGAGCGGCTTCAGCGCGACGCTGGGCTACGCGCGGCCCACCGACGGAGCCCCGCTCAACGCGGCGGGCGACGTGCGCGACGGCAGGAAGAACCGCGCCTGGCATCTGGCAGCACGTTACGAATCAGGAAACATCCAGGTGCGGTATGCCTATCTGCACGACAAGGACGCGGTCACCAACGCTACCATCAGCTTCGGGGGCGCCACCGGCGCCTTTCTCGGCGCCGGCACGATATCCGCCGCGTGGAAGATAACCAGCAACCGTCTCGGGGTGCGCTACCGCTTCGCCAACGGCCTCGGGGCCGGCGTCATCTGGGATTCCTCGAAGGTCAGCAACACCACTGCGGTCGCGGCCGCATCGATCGGCATCAAGCGCGACGTGTGGGCCATCCCGATCACCTACGAAAGCGGGAGCCATTATTTCTTCGCCGCGTATGCCAGGGCGGGGGACTGGCGCGGCCGAATCGGCGGCCTGGGCGTGGGCGCCGTGACCAACCCGGCGATCGGCACCCAGCCCCTGGGCACGCTCAACTTCGGCAGCGAGAGCGGCGCGAAATTCATCTCGCTCGGCTACGGCTACAAGCTCTCCCAGCGCTCGATCCTCTACGTCACCTACCAGAGGATCACCAACGACGCGTTGGCACGCTACGACACCTACTCCAACACGACGGACACGACGGCAGCGAACGTCGGCGCGGATCCAAGCCTCTTGCAGTTCGGCATGCGGCATACGTTCTAGCCGCGCATGAACCGGTTGCCGTCCAGCGGCGGCAGCGCTCATGATCCGGGCGACGGGCCGAACGCGCGCAGCAGCCAGAAGGTGGCGAGCGCGAGCGGCGCGGTTAGACATTCCCACTAATGCGACCAACAGAGTTTTTGCGTCCAAGCGGGCAAGCGGCCCGTTGTTTGGCATGCCTTGCCACGCTCGCGGTAGGCGCGTGCGGCGAAGGCCCGAAGACCGGCATCGACTACTCCGGTCCCACCGCCGAATGGCGTCATTACGGCGGTGACCAGGGCGGGCTCAAATACTCGCCGCTGACGCAGATCAACCGGGGAAATGTCAACGCACTCTCGGTGGCCTGGGAACATCGCTCGGGCGATTGGTCTGACGGCAAGAACGGTCGTTCAAAAACGAGCCTCCAGGTGACGCCGCTCGTGATTGGCGACACCCTGTACTACTGCACGCCTTATAACCGGATCTTTGCCTTGGACGCAGAGTCCGGCAAGGAACGCTGGGTTTTTGATCCGGCGATCAGGACGAAGAAGCTGAAGACGTTCTATGCGCCCAACTGCCGCGGTGTGTCGTACTGGGCAGATCCGCAGCCCGGTTCTGATGCAGTCTGCCGCGAGCGCATTTTCGAGGGCACCATGGATTCCGAGCTCATCGCGGTAGATGCGAAAACCGGAAAGCCATGCGCCGGATTCGGGAAGGAAGGGCGCGTGTCATTGCGCGAAGGCCTCGGTGATGTGCCCGCATGGGAGTACTACGTTACGTCGCCGCCGATTGTCGTGCGCGATGTGGTCGTGGTCGGCGCGCTCGTCGCCGACGACCAGCGTTCTAATGCGCCCTCCGGTGTGGTGCGCGCTTTCGACGTGCGCAGTGGTGCGTTGCGCTGGGCTTGGGACCCGGTGCCGCCTGGATGGAAGAAGTCTCCGGAGGATGAGGCCGCGCGGCGCTACCAGTCCGGTACGCCCAACGTGTGGTCGCTTTTTTCGGCCGACGAGGTCCGCGATCTCGTATTTGCTCCGACGGGAAACGCGGCGCCCGATGTCTACGGCGGCCAGCGCAAGGGCCTTGATCATTACGCGAGTTCCGTCGTAGCACTCGATGCGGGCACAGGGGTGGTGCGCTGGCATTTCCAAACGGTGCACCACGACCTGTGGGACTACGACGTCGGCTCGCAGCCCGCGTTGTTCCAGAGTCCGTCGGTCGCCGCCGGCGTTCCTGCCGTCGCACAGGCGACCAAGACCGGCCACATATTCCTGCTGGACCGCGAGACAGGCAAGCCGCTGTTCCCCGTCGATGAGCGGCCAGTGCCAAAGAGCGACGTGCCCGGGGAACTGGCATCCCCGACCCAGCCTTTCCCTACGCATCCAGCGCCGCTACATCCAACAAGATTGGGGGTAGACGAAGCCTGGGGGTTGACGTTCTACGATCGCAACGACTGCCGCGACAAGATTGCCAGGCTGCGCACGGAAGGAATATTCACGCCACCGTCGGCACGAGGCACGGTCATGTACCCAGGTCCGCTGGGTGGCGCCAACTGGGGCGGGGTTTCGATCGATCCGACGAATGCAATCCTGTACGTCAACATGTCACGGGTTGCCATGGTGGATCAGCTGATTCCGCGCGACAAGTACGACAAGATTGACAAGACAAAGTATCGGCCGGGCACTTTTAATCCAATGCTGGGCACGCCCTACGGGGTGAAGCGCTACCCGTTGCTGTCAAAACTCGGCATGCCATGTTCGCCGCCGCCATGGGGAACGCTCGCGGCCGTAGACGTCAAATCCGGTAAGGTCCTGTGGGAAAGAACCCTGGGAAGCTCGCGGGATCGAGCGCCTTGGCCGTTTTGGCTGTTGGATACCGGCGCCTTGACCTTGGGCGGTTCAATCGTAACTGCCGGCGGGCTGGTGTTCATTGCGGCGACCACGGAAAAAACCATCCGCGCGTTCGATGCGACAAACGGCAAGGAACTGTGGAGCCACCGGCTGCCCTATACCGGCAACGCAACACCGATGACCTACCGCATCGGCGGTAAGAGCAAGCAGTTCCTGGTAATCGCTGCTGGCGGGCACGGCTTCACCGAGTCTGGCGATGCGTTGGTCGCGTTTGCTCTGCCGGATTGAGGCGCCATGTCCATCATGTTCCCGTCGGCGGGCCGAAGGCCTGCAACAGCCAGAACGTGAGCAGCGCGAGCGGCAGGATGATGGCGAAGAAAACGAGCTGGCGGTTCTCGAAGCGCGCGCCGCGCAACTGCTCGAGCCAGCGCAGCGCGGCGTCCGCTTAACGCTTAATACACATCAAGGCCGCCGTGCGCCGGATGCCGAAAATGCCTCCGATGCCGGATACCGCCGCGCCGCCCGAAGGTGAACGCGTCCTCGATCTGCGCGGTCTGGAGCCGCCCGAGCCGCTGCTGCGTGTATTCGCGGCGCTCGACGCGGCGCCGGAATTGCCGTTGCGGA
>MIAC01000135.1 GCA_001830475.1 Rhodospirillales bacterium RIFCSPLOWO2_12_FULL_67_15 | reverse complement strand
CGCCCATTGCCTCCGCGTCCGATCTCATGCTGTGGTAGGCCCCCATACGAAACCTGTATTTTTCGTCAACCATAAACCTGCACACGGCGGGCTCGTCGGCGAGGGCGTTGAGTTGCCTTGCGAAGGCAGCAGCGGCGGCAATAATTTCTTGGGAACTTTGAGCGCCACTTTCTACCATGCTGCGTCTGATGGCTTGTTTAATCTCGCTGGTCCAAGGTGGCTCAATCGCGGCCTTGACTTCATCGTTTGACATGGCGTTTCCTCCTTGGGTTTGAACTCGACAAACAGCTTCATCTATTCCGTTTAGCTGGCTCATTTCCGTTTCCTCCTTGGCGGCGCACAGACCAGGACAGGCCGAATTGCTTGTCCTTGGTTTTCAAATATGTATCTAGTAACGCCGGGCATCCCGCGAGCGATCGCTTGACCGATAATTTCCGCTTCTTTCTCCCCAACGGAAAGAATGTTGCCGTTTTGATCGACCAAAGCCAACATCAGCCTCGGCATCAGCGACTTGACCTTCGGCTTGCGGGTCATTTCCGCTTCCTCCGTTTCGGCGGCGCGCAGACTATCATCGGGAAGATAAACCGTAGTTTCCCTCGATAATAAACATACGACCACATTACCCTCGGCTTGACCTTCGGCTTGCTTGCCATTTCAGCCCTCCATTTTGCGAAACGCGGCGGCGGAATCTTTGTGAAACCCGATGCGTTTTTCAGACGCAATTATTTCTTCCAGGCTATGCGGGCGACCCATTAAGGCTCTTCCAAGCAACTGCGCCTCATCATCATGCCACTTCGCACACCGCGCGCGCTCATTGGCTTCGATCATCGCGGTATACTGCGCCAAGTCCATCGAGAACATCGGGCCACAGATTCCACGGCCCGCGATGTAGAATCGCGCCGTATCAACCCCGCCGTCCGGTCGCTCTGGTAGGGTGGTCATGTCTTTCTCCAGTTCATCTTGTGAGCGGCGAGTGCAGGGCCATGCAAAGTCGTTTGACCCGCACCATGCCCAGGCATGGATTGTTCAAGGCACAACGATGCCTGAAAATCACATTGCTCCGAACACACAAAACCCCCATAAAAATTTATCTTAACAGGTTCCTTGGTTTCTGGATGGTATGCGCGACCGCCCATGCAATAAGGCTTTCCCACAAGCCCTTTTCCACACCCCCGACATTCTGCTTGCGCGGGTAGGGTGGTCATTTGAACAACCCCCAAGCCAGAAACCCGAACGCGGTTAAAATTATAAGGTCTATACCAGTAAAGATGCTTTGTTCCAGCAGATTGTAACGCTGACGGAAACGCAACCAGTAAAACGGTATTGCGCATTGCAGTTTTGTCATTTCTTTAGCCCCGCAATTAGTAAGTCAGCCTCTTTCGCAGCCTCTTTCGCCACAGGATCGCCCCATCCTGATCCTTTTCTCGACAAAAGCCCCTGCATCGCCAGCCCGGCGTACTCGGCGCGGCGCGAGGCGAGGATCATCTCGTCCAGCCACGCGAGGCCGCTGTCCGGGACGCGCAGCTTGATCGCGGCGTATTGGCGCAGGGACATGCCGCCTTCCGAAACATAGTAGGTATCACCCTCCGGGTTGTGCTTGTAATTTTCCCGTTGCTCTAACGTCGGGAACGCCGGGCTACTGTCATCATGTGTGTCCATCTTCTCATCCCTCCTAAAGTATCGGTCGCGGGCCGGGTGCTGAACCCGCAAACAACATCCGACGTTACCCCTGGAACTGCACAGGCCGCGACCCCCACGCTTGCGCGCGGGATACTTAAACGAGTTGCTTTAGGCTTACGACGCCGGCCGCGTTGGATGACACCAGGAACAGGCCGGCCTTGGCCGCCCTGCCGGTCTCGATGTTGGCGAGGAAGATGTCACCGACGCGGATCATGTCGGCGGCGGCGTTGAAGTAGCCGGCCGTATCCACGGTGGTGGACACGTCGGGCGTGGTGTAGTGCCAGAGCGTGAAGCCGTTGGCATAGGCGAGCACGCTCAGGTTCTTGGCAACGTAGGCCATGTTGGTTTCTCCTTTCCGTTCAGGATGTCGCCTGGATCACGGTTCCAGGCAGCGCAGCGACACCACGCCCGATCCATCGATCAGGCAGGAGCCCTGGCTCATCATGTTGTTGACGAAGGCGGCGGCGCGGTCGCCGTGCCAGGTGATGTCTGACTGGACGTTGGCGCCGACGGCGTGGCCGACCGCGGTCTTGTGGTACCAGTAGCAGAAGCGTACGCCCGCGGTCTTGGTGAGGCCCGAATGCGGCATCCACAGGGTTCCGAGCCAGCGCTTGGCCTGGGTACCCTGCCATGGCAGGGCATTGTCGCCAACGTAATCGGCGTTGGCGAACTCGGGGATGCCGAGCAGATCGCTCCATTGCTTCCACCCGATCACGGCGAAGCGGTCGCCGTCGTCGGGAACGTCGGCCGCGCCCAGCATCTCGAACGCGGCGAGCACCTTGGCCTTGGTCAGCCCGTCGGCGCCGGTGCCGGCGAAGTTGGTGGAAGAGTCGAGCTTGGCGATGATCAACTCGTCGGTCTTGCGCCCGAGCGCGTAGGCGCCGGAATTGACGATGACTTGTCGCTCGGGGGTGTTGATCTTGATCTCGTCGAGCTTGTCCACCCAGTCGCCGGCGTAGTAGTCGGCGAGCGTGCACTCGACAGGGGTGTGGTCCACGTTCATGACGGGGACCTTGCCGTGGCGCGCCTTGGTGGACGCCGTTCCCTTACCCACCTTCTGGAAGGTGGTCGAGGCGCCGACGACGTTGTCCTTGACCCGCACGGTGTTGCGCAAGCGCGAGCCCATCCGCTGGTAGGCGTAATGGACGTCCTTTTCGAAGGTCTTGATATAGACTTGCTCGATGGTTGTGCTCATCGAACGGTCTCCTTGTGTTCAGGTTGAAACGAAGGGTGAGATTCGCGCGGCCGCCTTCGGGTTGTGACGCGGGACGCCGACATGCGCCGCCGCCGCCCAAGAGCGCGCGTCCGAAGGGGCCGAGGACGAACACGCTCGTCCTCGGTTGTCCGTTCGGGCAAAAGAGAAAAAGACTCGGGATCAGCCGGGGTAGAGCCGCTTGAAACCCTCGACGACGCGGGCGACGATGCCGGGCTCGTGGTCGCGCCAATAGCGCGGATCGCGCATGAACCCCTCGAGTTCGGCTTCAGTCGGCGTCCCGCCCGCGGTCTCGCCGCGCAACAGCCCCGGCTCGCCCGAGATCATCATCCGGTGCATGGCGACGACGCCCTCGTAGGTGCCGGCGAGCGCCCCGAAGGCGCTTTGCGGCAAGTTCGCCCGGCCCCAGGCGGCGATCTGGCGCGAGACCTCGCGCCATTTCTCCTCGCCGCCGAACTGGCGGGCGAGCCGCTCGGTCTGGCCGTCGGCCTCGAAGCGCGCGGCGATTTCGCCGATCATCGGCAGCAGCCGCTCGGCGGCGAGATCGTAGACGATTTGGGCCTGGGCTTGGCTGAAGCCCGCTTTATGCAGGAGAGCGTTGACTTCGGGGTCGGCGACGATCACCTCGTCGCGGCTCTCAATGCGATAGCCGGACGGATCCGCCGGCACGCCCGCGCCGGTGCCGAGCTTCTTCTCCAGCTCGGCGTAGCTGCGGGCGAGCGCCTCGACGCGGGCTTCGCCCTTGGCCCCGTCCCAGAATTTCTCGGGAAGATAGTCGGGGCGTACACCGGCGGTGATTGCGTCGGGAGCGATACCGGCGGCAGGCGTACCGGAAGCATTACCTGCGGGCGCCGGCGCAGTCTTGGCCGCCGGCGCGTGTTCGAGAAGATTTTCACTCATGGATTTGTCCTCTGTCGGTCGGTTGAAAAAACATCAGGCCCGCCCGCGCTCGGCGAGGGCGAGAATATGTCGCACCAGCTGGCGCTGGCCTTCGAGATGGCGGAGCTGGGCCACCGGGGCGTCGGGGCCGAGCGCGCGTTCGAGCGTGAGGGCGCGCAGGTATCGGGCGAGTTTCTCGCCGTCCGCGCCGGAAAAGACCCGCGCGGCGGCGCGGGCGAGCGTATCGTCGGCATCGTCGGCGCGGGGCTCCGTTCCCCACGGCCAGGGGTTTTCGCCCGCGCTCATGAAACGCTTCCTGGGTTAAGCGCCTCGGCGAGCGCGGCGATGGCCGTCCCGGCATCGCCGGGCGCGAGGCTGGGCTCGCGGATCAGTTCGCCCGGCACGCCGAAGGCGCGCCCGAGCCAGCGCGCGGCCTCGGCGTGGTCCACTGCGGCCAGCGCCTCGGGGCCCAAATCGCGGACCGCGCCGAGCCAGAGCAGCGTCTGCTGCGCGTCCATCCGCGCCTGGTTGCGCGCGAGCGGGGACTTGTATTCAAGCGTGACCGCGCGCCCGTCCACGGCGAGCGGAGGAATCTCACCCCGGCGGGCGAGAATGGCGATCGCCCGCAAAAGCAGCGGCGTCAGAAGCTCCGACTGGAGCCGGCCGTAGGTCGCGCCGAGCACGCGGGCCATTTCGGCAGCGCGCTCGAGCACCTCGGTCGCACTCATGCGCGGGCCCGAGACCTGGCCGAGCTTGTCGGCGAGAAGCGCCTGGCGGATGCGGGCGCGAAGCTCCTCCAGCACCAGCTGCGAGACGTCGAAGCGTCCCGGCGCCTCCAAGGGCGTGAGTCCGGCCGACCCCACCGCCTTGGGGATGATCGCGCCCGGCACCAGCCGCACGGTCGCGGGATTGAGCACCCCGTCGTCGTCCGCCTGCCAGATGCCGGTCACGGCGATGGAGGCGTTCTTCAGGACAAGCTCGACCACCTTGTTGGCGGTCTTGATGTCGGGCAGCGCCTTCATCACCGGGGAGCGGCCATAGAGCTCGCCCGGCGCCTTCAGCCAGCGAAAGCTGACGAAGGGCGAATGAGCGAAACGGCCCTGGCCGAGCAGCGCGGCCTCGTCCGCCGGGCCCTGCTCGGGATCGGCGACGGCGGCGTAGAGAAACCCCTCGGCTTCGGGCAGCACCGCCTCGATCACGGCGAGCGTCGCGTCGGGATCGCGCGCTCCGCGCGCCTCGGCGAAGGCGGAAATTTCGGCGTGCGGGAAACGCGCGCGGACGCGGGCGAGCGGCATTTCCCAGCGCCGGAAAACGGCCTCGAGCCGGCCCGAGCCGGTCTCCTCGAAGGCCAGTTGCGCGAGCGGCACGGCGGAAAAGCGGAGCGCGGACGCTTCGCCCGGCGGCGCCTCCTCGATCAAGAGCGAGGCGGTCCCGGCGGTGGCGAGGTCGAGATAGCATTGGTGCATCTCGACCGCGAAATTGGAGCGGTCGAAATGGCTTTGCAGGATTTGCGCCGCGCGCTCGAGTTCGGGCGCGAGCACCGCGCGCGCCTCGGGCGCCGCGTCGCTGCCGGGTGCGAGGCCGAACCAGCGCGCCCACGGCGGCGTGAGCTGGGAGAGCAGGCTGGCGGCGAGTTGATCGACCGCGTCCGGCGCGGTCCCATCGAACAGGCGCTCGGGCTTCGCCGCGCCGCCGCCCACCGGCGCGAGCGCGCCGGCGCGCGACGGCAGCGCGTAGTCGTAACACTCGCGCCAGATACTTTCCCACTCGGCGCGCTTGTCGCGGGCCTTGCGGTGCCGGGCGAGGATCTCGGCGGGGAAAACGTTGGCGTCGGTCATCGGTCACTCTCCGAGCAGCGATTTGCGCTGCGGCGCGTCGGCGGCGAGACGAAGGAGGCCCTTGAGCGAGGTGGCGACCGTCTCGGCGCGGCCGCGCCGGCGGCGGGCGAGCAATTCGAGCCGGCGCCTTCGGTCGATCTCTTCGCTGTCGTCGAGCGGAGGCGCGGGCGGAAGGGGCGCGGGCGCGGGCGCGCTCGGAGGGGAAAAGATGCTGAGAAAGCCTCCCATGGAAATCTCCCTAGGCGTTGGGGGTGGAAAACGAACCCCCCGCCGAGAGGTCCCGGGCGGGGGGTAAGGATCGCTCCGGGCGCACTTCGCCCGGTCGCTGGAGAGGGGTTTTAACAGGGGTTATTGCCTTTGTCAAGGATTATTTTCATTTTACTATGACTATGTTCTATAAAGCGGAAAAGCTGCCGGGGCGTCAGCACGAGCGGTTCCTGGATGCCGAGGACCCGCTTCACCACCTCGACGCAGGTGAACGGGGCGGGGAGACCGGCACGCCGCGCCGGCTCCGCGACGGCGCACGCGACGGCGGCGAAGCCGCGCGCTTCCAGGGTCCGCACCATCTCGTCGGCGGTCGCGCCGTCGGCCGACTCGGCGAGCACGACGACGTCGGTCCAATGCGACATGGGGTTGATCACAACCCAGCGCCCGGAACTGCAAACGAGCGCGAAGCAATGGCGGAATCCCTTGGCGAGGAGGCGGAGCCAGCGCGGCCGCTCGGCGTCGGCGAACGCAACCACCGCGATTTTCGCGCCGTTACTGGCTTTTTCAGCAATCATGCGACGATCCCCTTTGCTTTGAGCGGCGTCGCGAGGCGGTCGAGCGCCTCGTTCCACGGCGCGACAAAAGAGAATTCTTCCTCGCAGCGGATGTCGGGCGCGCGCTCGGCCGCGCCGAAGCGGGCGAGCGTCGCGACGTGGATCGCGCCAACGGCTCCGCGGCGATAAAGCGCGATGAGGGCGCGCTGGATGTCGTCGGGGTCGCACGGGCGCTGCCAGGAACCGGGGCCGCCCGCGAAGCGGGCGCCGTCGCGGCGGGCCTTGGCGGAGCGCGCGAACCAGAACCAGGCCTCCTCGGCGCTGGCGAAAGGTTTCATCGGCGCCGCGCTCTGGGGCTTGGGAATGAAACGGAATCTGGGCATATCGCTGGTCCTTTTTCCTAGTACTTGGAAGTATTTATGTAAATTTACCTATCATATAAAAATAAAGAAATCAATTCCTAGTGAAAAAATGGCTTGTTTATAAGACGATGTTCCCATGTTGAAGCACGCGGATGTCTGGCGCGCCATCGACCGGTTGGCCAAGGAGCATGGGTTTTCCCCCTCCGGGCTCGCCCGGCGCGCCGGCCTCGATCCGACCACGTTCAACAAGAGCAAGCGCACGACCCGCGAAGGCAAACTGCGCTGGCCGAGCACCGAAAGCGTCGCCAAGGTCCTCGCCGCCACCAACGCCAACCTGATGGAATTCGTCGGTTACATCAGCGAAGGCGAGGGCGGCGGCGTCATTCGCAACATCCCGTTGATCGGCTTCGCGCAAGCCGGGGCTTCGGGTTATTTCGACGACGCGGGCTATCCGACCGGTTCGGGCTGGGACGAGATCCCGTTTCCGGCGCTCGGCGATCCCCACGCGTATGCCCTCGAAATCAGCGGCGACAGCATGGAGCCGGTCTTCCGCGACGGCGACGCGGTCATCGTCGCGCCGCACGCCAGCGTGCGCCGGGGCGATCGGATCGTGATCCGCACCAAGGTCGGCGAAGTGATGGTGAAGCAGCTGCGCCGGCGCACGGCCAAGGTGATCGAGCTCCAGTCGCTCAACCCCCAGCACGGCGACCGCACGCTCGCGGCCGAAGACGTGGACTGGATGGCGCGGGTGGTGTGGGCGAGCCAGTAGCCGGATCTTCGCGCTTCGCCGCCGCCGCCTCCCTCCGATTTTATTTCCTCCGAGTTCCTGAGCCCCTCGCGGGTGCTCCCGAACGTGGCCCCCCGCGGGAATCGGCCTTGACAGATCGTAGGAACTTATACATAATAAAGGAATGAACAATCTGCCGACCGGCTTTGGCGGCGCCCACGGCGCAATTCTTCGGCTTCACGCCCGCTACGACGGTGCGATCCCGAAGTCTTTGCGCGCGGCCGCGAACGCCGGCGGGGCGGAGCGCCGCGCCCGGCTGCAGGTCGAGGCGAGGCGGCTCATGTTCGATTCGCTCGCGCGCGATGCGCTGCGCGCGCTGGCCGCCCGCCGCCTTCGGCTCCCCAACGGCGGGCTTGGGGATGATCGGGATCTGGGCGCGCTCGCGCGCGATTTGCGCTTCTACCGCGACCGGGGCGTCGCGCGAGGCGGGTCCTAGCCCTCGGCGAGGGATTCGCCCCGGAGCGCGCGCGCGATCAGCGCGAGCGTTTCGGCTCGTCCGTACAGCGCGATGAAGGAGCCCATGCGCGGCCCGTCGGTCTGGCCGAGCAAAATCTCGTAAAGCGCCTTGAACCAGGCACGCAAATCGGGAAACGCGTGGCGTTTGCCGACCTCGTAGACCTCGGTTTGGATGGCTTCGGCATCCGCGTCCTCGGGCAGCTGGGCGAGCACCCGGGCGAGATCGGCGAGCGCTTCGCGCTCCATTTCCGAAACTAGGCGGTATTTCTTCGCCGGGCGGACGAAATCGCGGTAGTAAACGATGGCGTGCGCGACCAACTTGTCCAGGAACGGCGCGCTTTTCGGATTCGCGTTGGGGCGGAGCCGGGTGATGTACTTCCACAGCACCATCTTGTCCTCGGCGTGGCAGACGCTGGTGAGATTGAGGAGAATGTTGAAGCTGAGGTGCGCGTCCTCGGCCGGCGGATGGCCGCGGTGGATGTGCCAGACGGGATTGTCGAGCTGGCGCGCCGGCTCCTGTTTGGGGAACTGGACGAGGTGGGCGAGGTATTCGTCCACCGTCCGCGGAATGACGTCGAAATAGAGCCGCTTCGCCGCGGTCGGCTTTTGGTACATGAACAGCGCCAGGCTCTCGGGCGGGGCGTAACGCAGCCAGTCCTCGACCGCGAGGCCGTTGCCCTTGGACTTGGAAATCTTCTCGCCCTTTTCGTCCAGGAACAGCTCGTAGGTGAAGCCGACCGGGGGATCGCCGGAAAGAATCCGGCAGATGCGGCTTCCGAGCCGGACCGAATCGATCAGGTCCTTGCCCGACATTTCGTAATCCACGCCGAGCGCGGCCCAGCGCATCGCCCAGTCCACCCGCCATTGCAATTTGCAGTTGCCGCCGGTGACGGGAACCTCGAACGTCCCTTCCGTTTCGTCGCGGAAGACGATCGTGCCGTCGTTCGGGCGGTATTCGAGCGCCGGTATTTCCAGGACCTGAAGCCGGCCGCCGCGTTCGCGCACCGGCAGGAACGGGCAATAGGTCCGCCGCCGCTCGTCGCGCAGTTCGGGCAAAACGACGTCGAGAATTTCCCGGTGCCTTTCCAGCGCCCGGCGCAGCATGGGATCGAACAGGCCCGAACGGTAACACTCGGTCGAGCTTTTGAACTCGTATTCGAACTGGAACGCGTCCAGGAACGCGCGCAGCCGCGCGTTGTTGTGATGGCCGAAGCTTTCGCAGCAGCCGAAGGGATCGGGAATCGAGGTCAGCGGCGTGCCGAAAGCATTCGCCTTGTCGCCGACGAACCGCGCCATCATGTCTTGATTCGGCACGTTGTCGGGCACTTTCCTAAGACCGTCCATGTCGTCGGAAAAGGCAAACAGGCGCGCCGGAAAGTCGGAAAGCAACGAAAACGCGCGCCGGACCATCGAAGTCCGCGCCACTTCGCCGAAAGTGCCGATGTGCGGCAGGCCGGAGGGGCCGTAGCCGGTTTCGAACAGCACGTAACCCTTGACCGGCGGCTTCGCGGCGAAGCGCTTCAAGACGTTGCGCGCCTCGACGAAAGGCCAGGCGTTGCAATGAGGGGCGAATTCGCGCAAGCGGGACATCGGAACCCGAAAGTTTGGAGGCGGACCCTACGGGCCGCACCCGCGCCCGTCAACGCTTTCGGGGCGTTCTTATTCGGCGGGCTTCGGGGCCTTGGGCGGGACCGGGCCGAGGTACTGGGCGATGTCCACCTTGTCGATCTGTTCGGGGCTGAGGAACTTCTTGGCGTACTCGAGATAAACGCCCGAGGTCAGGAACAAATCGAACAGCTCGGGATCGACATGGTGGTCCTTTTTGAAGAAGGACATGATCTTGATCGACTCGCTTAGCGTCTTCGCCTTCTTGTAAGGGCGATCGGCGGCGGTCAGGGCCTCGAAGATGTCGGCGATCGCCATGATCCGCGCCGGGATCGACATGTCCTCCTTCTTGAGGCGTCGGGGATAGCCGGTGCCGAGCAGCGTCTCGTGATGGCCGCCGGCGTATTCCGGCACCGCCTTGAGGTGTTTGGGGAACGGCAGCTCGCCGAGCATGCGGATGGTCTGGACCATGTGCTCGTTGATCTTGAAGCGGTCCTCGGCGGTCAGCGTGCCGCGGCCGATGCACAGGTTGTAGACCTCGCCCCGGTTGTATTCGTGCATGGGCACGTCCATCTTGAAGCCCCACTTGTTGTCGGGCGTATGGTAGGGCGAGGGCGTGCGGGGAAAAACGTGCTCGACCCGGTCGGCGAGCAACGGCTCGTCGACCGGGAGTTCGGGCGGTACGGCGCGCTGCTTGCGCTTGAGTTCCTCGTGCGAGACACCGATGCGATCGTCGAGCGTGCGCTTCCAGGTGAAGGCGGCAATCTTCTTGACCCGCTCGATCTTCTCCGGCGCCATGAATTCGCCGCCGATGTTGCATTCGGCGATGAAGGCGAAATCGTCGTCGAGCTTGGCGA
>MIAC01000134.1:17304-18574 GCA_001830475.1 Rhodospirillales bacterium RIFCSPLOWO2_12_FULL_67_15 | reverse complement strand
AGTCCCTGCAAGGTTCGGTTCATCGTCGCCCTCTCCCAGAACGAGCGGGATCGGGCAGGCGAGGTCGATGCCGGCGAGGTATCGCTTCGCTTAAGCTTGAGGAAGCCCGCCATTGGAAAAATTCCGCTCATTCCCGTTAAAGTTTCGGCCGTAACTTACTTGTAGCTCACACTACGCGTAGTAGGTCGAAGCCATCCCAGGTGCTAAATACGGAACTATTGGCCGGATTAGAGGGAGCCGTTAACGATTGTTATCGTTGGCGGGAATCTAGCGAAGATGCGGCCGATGGCAACTGTTTTTTGCACTGCAATATAACCAGAACCTAATAAAATCCCATGATTCATACTGTTATATGACTTAGGTGAAGCATTTTCTCGGGCTCGAATCGTAATGTTCTGATATGCACGTAACACATTGATAAATAATAATATTATTTTAGTTTTTAGCTCACAATTGACCTCACTTGTGTCCAAAAAGCCGCTGATTTAATTGATTATTGCAGCCTACGGTGAAGTTCAACCCGCTTCCGGGAGAGGGGGTGTCGTGGAATTTCCCGTGCCTGTCCCGCGCTCGGCTACCGCCGGGCAACAAAAAGGGCCCCGTCATGTTTTAAGGAGGGGACCCTTTTGCCGCGGCGTCGGAATGACTCACTCCGTCGAGCGCACTTCGGAAACCTCGGGGATGTAGTGCCGCAGCATGTTCTCGATGCCGTGCTTGAGCGTCGCGGTCGAGCTCGGGCAGCCCGAGCACGACCCTTGCATGTGGAGATAGACGACGCCGTTCTCGAAGCGGCGGAAGATGATATCGCCGCCGTCCTGGGCCACCGCGGGGCGGACCCGGGTGTCGAGCAACTCCTTGATCTGGGCGACGAGCGGATCGTCGGACGCCGCCTGGGCCGCGGCGACGCCTTCCATCGCCGGCCTTCCCGACGAGAAGTGGTCCATCAGGGCGCCGAGCAACTGGGGCTTCATCGCCTCCCAGTCCTTGGCGCCTTCCTTGGTGACGGTGACGAAGTCCGCGCCCAGGAACACGCCGGCGACGCCTTCGAGCTCGAACAATCGCTGCGCCAGCGGCGAACGCTCGGTCTCGGCGGCATTGACGAAATTGGCGGTTCCGTCGCCGGGCATGACCGTGCAGCCGGGCAGGAACTTGAGCGTCGCGGGGTTGGGGGTGGTCTCGGTCTGGATGAACATGACGGGGGACCCTCGGGCCTAAAGCGGATGCGTTCCCCTTACATGGACCCTTTTCGCCCGCGGTTCAAGGCCGAGGC
>MIAC01000134.1:15236-17178 GCA_001830475.1 Rhodospirillales bacterium RIFCSPLOWO2_12_FULL_67_15 | reverse complement strand
CGGGCCAGGACCCGATCCACGTGCCCGGGATCGGCGACGAGGCGGCGCATCTCGTCCTGGATGGGCCCTAGCTTGGCGACCGCGAGATCGGCGAGGTGCTGCTTGAAGGTCGAAAACTGCTCCCCGCCGAAGCGTTCGAGCACTTCGGCGAGGGTCGCGTCGGCGAGCGCGGCGTAGATGCCGATCAGGTTGGCGGCCTCGGGCCGGTCCTTGAACCCGGCGGCGTGCTCGGGCAGGGGATGGGGATCGGTGCGGGCTTTCCGGATCTTCTGGGCGATGGTGTCGGCGTCGTCGGTCATGTTGATGCGCGAGTAATCGGACGCTTCCGACTTGCTCATCTTCCTGGTGCCGTCGCGCAAGGACATGACCCGGGTCGCGGCGCCGAAGATCATCGGCTCGACCAAGGGGAAAAACGCGACGCCAAAGTCGTTGTTGAACTTCTGGGCGATGTCGCGGGCATCGGCGAGGTGCTGCTTGAAGGTCGAAAACTGCTCCCCGCCGAAGCGTTCGAGCACTTCGGCGAGAGTCGCGTCGGCGAGCGCGGCGTAGATGCCGATCAGGTTGGCGGCCTCGGGCCGGTCCTTGAACCCGGCGGCGTGCTCGGGCAGGGGATGGGGATCGGTGCGGGCTTTCCGGATCTTCTGGGCGATGGTGTCGGCGTCGTCGGTCATGTTGATGCGCGAGTAATCGGACGCTTCCGACTTGCTCATCTTCCTGGTGCCGTCGCGCAAGGACATGACCCGGGTCGCGGCGCCGAAGATCATCGGCTCGACCAAGGGGAAAAACGCGACGCCAAAGTCGTTGTTGAACTTCTGGGCGATGTCGCGGGCGAGCTCGAGGTGCTGCTTCTGGTCTTCCCCCACCGGGACGTGAGTCGCCTTGTAGGCGAGGATGTCGGCGGCCATCAGGGTCGGATAGGCGAACAGGCCGACCGAGGCGTTCTCCTTGTCCTTGCCTGCCTTTTCCTTGAACTGGGTCATGCGGTTGAGCCAGCCCATGCGCGCGACGCAAGCGAAAATCCAGGCCAATTCGGCGTGCGCGGGCACCTGGCTCTGGTTGAACACGATGTTGCGCTCGGGGTCGATGCCGGCGGCGATCATCGCCGCGGCGACTTCGCGGGTGCTGGCGGCGAGCTGGCGCGGTTCCTGCCACACCGTGATGGCGTGGAGATCGACGACGCAGAACAGACAATCGTCGAATTCCTTCTGCAGCCGCACCCAGTTGCGGATCGCGCCCAGATAGTTGCCGAGATGGAGATTGCCGGTGGGCTGCACGCCCGAAAAGATGCGCCGCATGGTATGAAAACCCCCGAGGAAGGCGCCGTGTTATGGCCTTGGGGGGCCTGAGCGGTCAAGACCCGGCGGCGAACGCCGCCAAGACAAAAAACCTGGCGCTATGAAGACCGCCGGGTTATGGGTTATTGGGCGCCTGCGCGCCCGGGCGTGCAAGAGCGGCGCGCAACTCGGTCGGTTTGGCCGCGCCGAACGCCCAGGCGGCGAGCGCGTAAACGAGCAATCCCGCCCCGACCAGGAGCCCGAGCGCGAGCACGCGGGAAGCTTCTCCGCCCGCAAATCCGGGAGCAAGCAGGGGCAACAGCAGGGCGAGGCCTAAGGCCATGACGAGCGCCGCCGCCGCTTGGCGCAGGGCTCGCGCTTTCAGGCGCGCATCCAGAACGAGGTCGCCCCGGCGCGTCAGGACGCGCGCGAGCAAGAGGACGTTGAGCCAGGCACTGAGAGAGGTCGCGAGCGCGATGCCGACGTGCAACAGCGGCCCCATCAGGAGAATGTTGAGGACGAGGTTCGCGATCATGCACGCGACCGAAATCTTGACCGGGGTCGCGGTATCCTCCCGGGCGTAGAAGGCGGGAGTCAGCGCTTTGGCGAGGACATAGGCGGGCAATCCGGTGGCGTAAACCGCGAGCGCGCCTGCGGTCGCGCGGATT
>MIAC01000134.1:11562-15065 GCA_001830475.1 Rhodospirillales bacterium RIFCSPLOWO2_12_FULL_67_15 | reverse complement strand
GGCAAAAGCACGGTCCCGACCGCGACCCCGACCACGCCCAAGGGCAATTGATTGATCCGGTCGGCGTAGAAGAGATAGCTGATCGAACCCGCGGGCAGGAACGAAGCGACGATCATGTCGATCGCGAGGTTGATCTGATAGACCCCGGCGCCGACCGCGACCGGAAGCGCGCGCCGGAGCAACAGCCGCACCTTGGGCCCGAGCGTGGGCCGCGTGGGGCGCAACTTTTCGCCCGCGCGCGCGAGCGCGGCGAACAGGAACAGGCATTGCACGATTCCGGCGGCGAACACGCCCCAGGCGAGCGCGTGTCCGGGCGTCGGCGCAAACGGCGCCAGGCCCAGCACCGCGCCGATCAGGCACAGATTCAAGAGCATCGGCGTCGCCGCCGCCGCGGCGAAACGGTGGTGCGCGTTCAGGACCCCGCCCGCGAGCGAAACCAGCGAGACGAACAAGAGATACGGGAACGTGATCCGGGCGAACAGGACGGCGAGATCGAACGTCTCCGGCCGGTCGAGAAAGCCCGGCGCGAAAACGCGCATCAACCAGGGCATGGCGAGCTCGGCCGCGGCGACGAAGACCGCGAGCGACCACGCCAGCACCGCGAGCGCCGCGTCGGCGAAGGCGCGCGCCCCGTCGCGGCCGCCCTCCTTCAGTTCGGCGGCGTAGAGGGGAACGAAGGCGGCGTTGAAAGCGCCTTCCGCGAACAGGCGGCGGAAAAGATTCGGCAGCTTGAAGGCGACGAAGAAAGCGTCCGCCACCGGCCCGGCGCCGATGAGCGCCGCGATCGTCGCGTCGCGGACGAATCCGAGAATCCGGCTCGCCATCGTGAACGCGCCGACGGTCGAGATGGAGCGAAGCAGAGTCATGCGGCGCTCGCGCCCGAGGGCGTATCCGCCGCGGGCGCGGCTTGGGAAGCGGAAGGAGGCGCGATCGCGGCCAGGAGCCTCTCCCGGATCGCCTTGATCTTGGCCTCGTTCTCCACTTTGAGGCCGAAGACGTCGCGGACGTAGAAAACGTCCACCACCCGCTCGCCGTAGGTGGAAATGTGCGCGCTCGAGATTTGCAGGCCGGCCGCGGTCAGCGCCCGGGTGATGTCGCGCAGAAACCCCGGCCGATCGCGGCCGTTGATTTCGATCACGGTTTGGGTGGCGCTCGCCTTGTTGTCGATCAGCGCCCGGGGCGGCACGGTGAAGGCGCCGAGCCGGGCGGCGTGGCCGCGCGCGCTCGCGGTTTCCATCTCGCGGCTCGAGCTGGTGCGCCCCGAGAGCGTGTCCTCGATCCGGCGCCTCAACCGCGTGATGCGGCCCGAATCGGCGAAGGCGTTGCCGTCCGTGTCCTGGATCGAGAACACGTCGAGCGCCATGCCGTTGGCGAGCGTGATGACGCGCGCGTCGACCACGCTGGCGCCGGCGAGCGCGAAGGCGCCGGCGAGCGCGGCGAACAGTCCGGGATGGTCGGGAGTGTAGACGAGGACCTCGGTCGCCGCCCGCTCGGCATCGGCGCGGGTCTCGATCACGAGCCCCCGCCCTTCGCGTTCGGCGGCGCGGATCATGCCGGCGTGGCGGACCAGGTCGTCGAGCTCGAAGGCGAGCCAATAGGCGGTCGTGCCGCGCCCGAGGTGGTCTTCGATCTCAGGCCCGGTCCAGCCGGTGGAGTCGGCGGCGAGCGCCGCCTTGAGCGCGGCCTTCGCCTGCGCGGCGCGGGAACTCCGGCGCATCGCCGGCTCGCCGCCGGTCATGGATTCGAGCGCGAGGAAATAAAGCTCGCGCAGCAGGTTCGCTTTCCAGGCGTTCCACACCGCCGGTCCGACCGCGCGGATGTCGGCGACCGTCAGGATCATCAGGAGTCGCAGGCGCTCCGGCGATTGCACCCGGGCGACAAAATCGGCGATGGTCTTGGCATCCTCGAGGTCGCGCTTGAAGGCGGTGCGGCTCATCAGGAGGTGGTGGAGAACCAGCCAGGCGACCGTCTCGGTTTCCCATTCGTTCAGGCCGAGCCTCGGGCAAAGCGTCTTGGCGATCTCGGCGCCGATCTCGGAATGATCGCCGCCGCGCCCTTTGGCGATGTCGTGCAGCAAGAGGGCGACGTAAAGAACCCGGCGCGACTGCAACTCGTGGATGATGGCCGACGAGACCGGGTGATCCTTGGCGTACGCGCCCTGCTCGATCCGGTTGAGAATCCCGATCGCGCGGATGGTGTGCTCGTCCACGGTGTAGACGTGATACATGTCGTACTGCATCTGCGCCACCACCCGTCCGAAATCGGGAATGAAACGGCCGAAGACGCCGGTCTCGTTGAGCCAGGTCAGCGCGGCTTCCGCCCCGTCGCGGTCGGTCAGGATGTCGAGAAAGATCCGGTTGGCCTCGGAATCGGCGCGCAGGCGCCGATCCACCAGGCGGATGTTGCGCGCGGCCAGGCGCACCGCACGCGGATGAACGTCGAGGCCGAGCCGCTGCGCCTCGCGAAATAATCTCAGCAGGTTGACCGGATCGCGGACGACCGCGGCCTCGTCGGCGAAGGCAAGCCGATTGCCCTCGATGCGGAAATCCGCGCCGTGGGGCTTGGCGAACAGCGGCGCGTCCGGGCGCAGGCGAAGCCACGATTTTTTCTGCTCCTCCTCGAGCACGGCGCAGACGATGCGGGTGAGGTCGCCCACCTCCTTGGCGACGAGGAAGTAATGTTTCATGAAACGCTCGACGCCGCGGCTGCCTGAGCGGTCGCGATAATTCATGCGCCGCGCGATCTCCTTCTGGGCGCCGAAGGAGAGCCGTTCCTCGGCCCGGCCGGCGAGGTAGTGGAGATGGAAACGCACGGTCCAGAGGAAGTTGTCGGCGCGGGCGAAGGCGCGCGCGTCTTCGGCCGTCAGCACGCCTTCCGCCACGAGCGCGTCGGCGTCGCCCGAGCCGTAAAGGTATTTGACGATCCAGAACAGCGTCTGCAGATCGCGCAGCCCCCCCTTGCCCTCCTTGAGGTTGGGTTCCAGGACGTAGCGGGAATCGCCCATGCGCTCGATGCGGGCGTCGCGTTCGGCGAGCTTGGCCTCGACGAAGGCGCGTCCCGAACCCGCCACGACTTCCCGGCCGAAGCGGGCGCGGAAATTCTCGAACGTCTCGCGCTCGCCCCAAACCCAGCGCGCCTCCAAAAGGCTGGTGCGGATGGTGAGATCGCCACGCGCGAGCCGCGCGGCCTCGTCGGCGAAGGCAAGCCGATTGCCCTCGATGCGGAAATCCGCGCCGTGGGGCTTGGCGAACAGCGGCGCGTCCGGGCGCAGGCGAAGCCACGATTTTTTCTGCTCCTCCTCGAGCACGGCGCAGACGATGCGGGTGAGGTCGCCCACCTCCTTGGCGACGAGGAAGTAATGTTTCATGAAACGCTCGACGCCGCGGCTGCCTGAGCGGTCGCGATAATTCATGCGCCGCGCGATCTCCTTCTGGGCGCCGAAGGAGAGCCGTTCCTCGGCCCGGCCGGCGAGGTAGTGGAGATGGAAACGCACGGTCCAGAGG
>MIAC01000134.1:560-11476 GCA_001830475.1 Rhodospirillales bacterium RIFCSPLOWO2_12_FULL_67_15 | reverse complement strand
GAGGTACTTGACGATCCAGAACAGCGTCTGCAGATCGCGCAGCCCCCCCTTGCCCTCCTTGAGGTTGGGTTCCAGGACGTAGCGGGAATCGCCCATGCGCTCGATGCGGGCGTCGCGTTCGGCGAGCTTGGCCTCGACGAAGGCGCGTCCCGAACCCGCCACGACTTCCCGGCCGAAGCGGGCGCGGAAATTCTCGAACGTCTCGCGCTCGCCCCAAACCCAGCGCGCCTCCAAAAGGCTGGTGCGGATGGTGAGATCGCCACGCGCGAGCCGGATCGCCTCGTCGGCGGTGCGGGTCGCGTGCCCGACTTTCAGCCCCAGATCCCAGAGGATGTAGAGCATGAACTCGACGATCTGCTTGCCGCGCGGAGAAATCTTCTTCGGCAGCAGGAACATCAGATCGACGTCGGAGAAGGGCGCGAGCCGGCCCCGGCCGTAGCCCCCGGTGGCGACGATCGCCATGTGATCGGGCGACGTTTTGAGCGCGGGAAACAACTTGGTCGCGGCCAGGTCGTGCAGCGCACGCGCGAGTTGGTCGACGAGAAAGGCGTGCTGGCGCGCGGCCTCGACGCCGGAAAGCCTGTCTTTCTCGAAGCGCCGGCGGACCTCGTCCCAGCCCTTGCGGTACGCCTCCTTGACCAGCGCCAGCACCTCGGCGCGGGCTTTGGTTTCACCGGCTTTCGGCTCGAGCGCGGCCTCGGCGCGCGAAAGCAGTGTCTTGCGGTCGAGGATGGCGCGGGGCTTGGGAATGGCGGTCATGGGAAGGTTCGTTCGCAAGAACGCGCGGGGCGCGCGGGATCATTTTACCGGATCGAGCGCGGCCTTGAGGCGGTAGATCAGTTCGAGGGCCTCCTTGGGCGAAAGGGAATCGGGGTTGGTTTCCCGCAAAATTCGTTCCGCTTCGTTAACATTTCCGGCGGAACGGGGTTCAGGGGCTTCCGCGGCGAAGAGCGAAAGCTCGCCCGCGAGCTTGAGGGCGGCGTCGGCGCGGTCCGATTTCTCGAGCGCGCCCAGGATTTCCTCGGCCCGGGCGACGACCGCGGAAGGGAGCCCCGCGAGCCTCGCGACGTGGATGCCGTAGGAGCGGTCCGCGGTGCCGGGCCCGACCTCGTGCAGGAACACCACGTCCCCTTTCCACTCCTTCACCTTGAGGACGTGGCAGGAGAGGCGGGAGAGTCGTTCGGCGAGCGCGGTCAGCTCGTGGTAGTGGGTCGCGAACAGCGCCCGGCAGCGATTGACCTCGTGCAGGTGTTCCACCGTCGCCCAGGCGATCGAGAGCCCGTCGAAGGTCGCGGTGCCCCGCCCGATCTCGTCGAGGATGACCAAGGCGCGCGCGCCCGCCTGGTTGAGAATCGCGGCGGTTTCGACCATCTCGACCATGAAGGTCGAGCGCCCCCGGGCGAGGTCGTCGGCGGCGCCGACGCGCGAGAACAGCCGATCGACGATCCCGAGGCGGACGCTCAGCGCCGGAACGAACGAGCCCATTTGGGCGAGGATCGCGATCAGCGCGTTCTGGCGCAGGAACGTGCTCTTGCCCGCCATGTTGGGCCCGGTCAGGAGCCAGAGCCTGGCGCCGTCGGTCAACGCGCAGTCGTTGGCGACGAAGGATTCGCGGCCCTCGCGCTTGAGCGCCGCTTCGACCACCGGATGACGGCCGCCTTCGACCCAGAGGTCCGCGCTTTGGTCCACGCTTGGGCGGCACCAGCCCTCGCGCGCGGCGACGAGGCCGAGCGCGGCGGCGACGTCGAGCCCGGCAAGCGCGGCGGCGGTCCGGCCGATGTCTTCGGCCCGGCCCAGGATTTCCCCGCTGAGATCGGCGAAGAGCTTGAGTTCGAGGGCGAGCGCCTTTTCCGCCGCGGTGGCGATGCGTCCTTCGAGCTCGCCCAACTCGACGGTCGAGAAGCGGACCGCGTTCGCCATCGTCTGGCGATGAATGAAAAGCTGGTCGGGACGTGATATCAGGCGATCGGCCTGCTTGGCCGGGACCTCGATGAAATAACCGAGCACGTTGTTGTGGCGGACCTTCAGCGCCGCGACGCCGGTCACTTCCGCGTAGCGCGCCTGCAGCGCGGCGGCGAGGCGGCGGCTTTCGTCGCGCAAGGTTCTGAGCTCGTCCAGCTCCGGGCTGTATCCCGCGGCGATGAATCCGCCGTCGCGAAGCAGCCCCGGCAGTTCGGGGGCGAGCGCGCGGGCGAGCCGGTCGACCAGCGCGCCCCACCGGCCGAGTCCTTCGACGTCGTCGGCGACCAGCGTGGGCGGAGGCAAGCGCGCGGCGGCGACGATTTCGCGCAATTCGCCCGCGCGCGTCAGTCCTTCGCGCATCGCGGCGAGATCGCGCGGACCGGCGCGGCCCAAGGCGATCCGCGCGAGCGCGCGCTCGATATCCGGGGTCCGCGCGAGCGCCGCGCGCGTTCGTTCCCGGATGTTCTCGTCCTTGAGAAAGAACTCGACCGCATCGAGGCGCCGGTCGATGGCGGCGACATCGGCGAGCGGCGCGGCCAGGCGGGCGGCGAGCGCCCGCGCGCCCAATCCGGAGACGGTGCGATCGACCGCGCCGAGCAGGCTTCCCTGCCGCTCGCCGGCGAGCGATTCCTCGAGCTCGAGGTTGCGCCGGGTCGCGGCGTCCATCTCCATCGTGGTGCCTGAACCCTGGCGGACCGGGCGGGCGAGCCGCGGAAGCTTTCCTTTCTGCGTCAGCGCGACGTAATCGACGAGCGCGCCGGCGGCGGCGATTTCGGCGCGGCCGAAGGCGCCGAAAGCGTCGAGCGTGGCGACCCCATAGAGCGATTCCAGGCGTTTCCGGCCGTTGGCGCTGTCGAAGCGGACGGCGGGCAGCGGCGAAAGCCGTTTCTTCCAGTCGCGCAGCGTCTCGAACAGGGCGGGATTCTGGAGCAGCTGATCCCCGAGCACGATCTCGCGCGGGTCGATCCGGGCGAGCGCGGCCGGAAGCGCGAAGGCGCCGACCGGTTCGGTGAAGAACGCGCCGGTCGAGACGTCGAGCCAAGCGAGCCCCAGCGCCCCTTCGGCTTCGGCCACGGCGGCGAGGAAGTTGTTGCGCCGGGAATCGAGCAGCGCATCCTCGGTCAACGTGCCCGCCGTCATCACCCGCGTCACCTCGCGGCGCAACGTCGCCTTGGGCCCGCGCTTTTTCGCCGCCGCCGGGTCCTCGCGCTGCTCGCAGATCGCGACCTTGAAGCCCTTGCGGATCAGCCGGGCGAGATAGGACTCGTAGCTGTGCACCGGCACCCCGCACATGGGGATGTCCTGGCCGAGATGCTTGCCGCGCTTGGTCAGCGCGATGTCGAGCGCGCCCGCCGCGGCGATCGCGTCTGCGAAGAACATCTCGAAAAAATCGCCGAGCTGGAAGAAGAGCAGCGTCTCGGGATGCTCGCGCTTGAGGGCGAGATACTGGGCCATCACCGGGGTCGCGGCGAAATCGTCGGCGGCGGCGGGCGAATCCCCGCCGCCAATATTTTGTTGCCGCGTCACGCCGTTAGGCGTGCCTTCGCACGACGATTCGCTCGCGGCGGTGGGCTGTATCCCGGAGGGGGGGTCGGAGGGCGCCTCGGACGGAGCCTCGGTCTCCTCCCAAAGGCTTCCCTGCCCCTTGGTCCGCGCGCGCGCATTTTCCGCCATGTCGAGCCTCTTGAAGTGCGGACCTTATCACGCTTGCAGAGCGTGATCATCATGGGGGGACGAAGCCCCCTTCATGCCGGAAACCCCGGGATTCCGGCGGCTTGCATCACCGCCCGCCGGTTGGGCACAATGGCCGAAGTTCCAACGATAACCAACAACAGGCTTTTCCCTGGGGAGCCTCGAAAACACGTGTCCTCGCGAACCGAAGGCCGCACCCTCGAAGTCGTCGGCCATTTTGCCAGCCACACGTCCTTCGCGCGCGCGGTCCAGGCGCTGACCGCCGCCGGATTCGCGCGCAGCGATCTGAGCGTGCTTTCGACCCACGAATCGCTCGATGCCGTCGAGCGCGAATCGCGCCCCTGGAAGGACGCGCTGATCGCGGTCGCCGGCGAAATCAAGTACGAAGCGCCGCTGGTGGCCGCCGGCGCGGTGATCCTGGTCGGCGGACCGATCGCCGCGAGCGTCGCCGCCCTGATCGCGGCCGCCGTCGGCGGCGCCGCGATCAAGGAGGTTGTCGACGAGGTCACGTCCACCTCGCACCGCGAGGCCTACTTGCGCGCGCTCGCCGCCGGCAGCGTGATCCTGTGGGCGCGCGTCGCCGACGCGGCGACCGAGCGGAAAGCGATCCAAATCATGCAGGACTGCGGCGGGCTCAACGTCCATGCCCACGAGATGGTTTATACCCCCTGAGCGAAAGGCGAGGCGCGCCCCCATGAACGACCGACCCGACAGCCACGACAACCGGGAAATCTTCGCCGAAGCGCTCCGGATGCATGCGTCCGGGCGGCCGGGGAAGATCGAGATCCGCGCCACCAAACCGCTGACGACGCAGCGCGATCTTTCGCTCGCCTATTCGCCCGGCGTCGCGGCGCCGTGCCTGGAGATCGCCCGCGATCCCACGCTGGTCTACGACTACACCGCCAAGGGCAACTTCGTCGCCGTGATCTCCAACGGCACCGCGGTGTTGGGGCTCGGCAATCTCGGCGCGCTCGGGGCCAAGCCGGTGATGGAAGGCAAAGTGGTGCTGTTCAAGCGTTTCGCCGACATCGACGGCATCGACCTCGAAGTGGATACCCAGGACGTGGACGAATTCGTCAACTGCGTCCGCTTTCTCGGGCCCACTTTCGGCGGCATCAATCTCGAGGACATCAAGGCGCCCGAATGTTTCATGATCGAGCAGCGCCTGCGCGAGCTTCTCGACATCCCCGTCTTTCACGACGACCAGCACGGCACCGCCATCATCGCTTCGGCCGGGCTGATCAACGCGCTCCATCTCACCGGCCGGACGCTGGCCGAGGCCAAGCTGGTCGTGAACGGCGCCGGCGCGGCGAGCATCGCCTGCGTCGAGCTGCTCAAAAGGATGGGGATGAAACCCGCCAACGTGATCCTGTGCGACACCAAGGGCGTCATCCACCAGGACCGCCGCGAGCACATGAACCAGTGGAAAAGCGCGCATGCGGCCAAGACCAAGGCGCGCACGCTCGCCGAGGCCCTGGAGGGCGCCGACGTCTTCTTCGGCCTCTCGGCCAAGGACGCGGTTTCGAAAGACATGGTCAAGGCGATGGCGGCCAAGCCGATCATCTTCGCCATGGCCAATCCCGACCCCGAAATCACGCCCGAAGACGTCCGCGCCGTGCGTTCGGATGCGATCGTCGCCACCGGCCGATCCGACTATCCCAACCAGATCAACAACGTGCTCGGGTTCCCCTACATCTTCCGCGGCGCGCTCGACGTGCGGGCCAGCACCATCAACGACGCGATGAAGATCGCCGCGGCGCACGCGATCGCCCAGCTCGCCCGCGAGGACGTTCCCGACGAGGTCGACGCGGCCTACGCCGGGCGCCGGCTCCGCTTCGGGCCCGACTACATCATCCCGGTACCGTTCGATCCGCGCCTGATCGTGGCGATCCCGCAGGCGGTCGCCAAGGCGGCGATGGATTCGGGCGTCGCGCGGAGTCCGATCATCGACATGGGCGCCTACGCGCAGCGTCTCTCGGCCATGCTCAACCCGACGGTCGGCAGCCTGCAGGCGATCTTCGAATCGGCCCGCGCCAATCCCCGCCGGGTCGTTTTCGCCGAGGGCGAGGAGGAAAAGACCGTCCGCGCCGCGCTCGCCTTCCAGAGCGCCGCTTACGGCATTCCGGTCCTGGTCGGCCGGGATGATCGCATCCGCGAGACGGCGCGGACGTTGGGTCTTCCCGGAATCGAGGGAATCGAGATCGTCAACGCGGGAACCAGCGCCGAGAACCAGCGCTACAGCGAATATCTCTATCGCCGCCAACAACGAAGCGGCCTGATGCTGCGCGACTGCCAGCGGCTGGTCAACCAGAACCGCAACGTCTTCGCCGCGTGCATGGTCGCGCTCGGGGACGCGGACGCGCTGATTACCGGCGTGACCCGCAACTACAACGTCGCCCTCGACGACATCGTGCGCGTGATCGAGCCCAAGCCCGGCCAGCACGTGATCGGCCTCTCGATGGTGTTGGCGGGCGGGCGGACGCTGTTCATCGCCGATACCGCCGTCCACGACAGCCCGACGCCCAACGAACTCGCCGACTTCGCCCAGCAAGCCGCGGGCGAAGCCCGCAGGCTCGGCCACGAGCCCCGGGTCGCGTTGATCTCGTTCGCCAATTTCGGCAATCCGCCGCTCAAAAAAGCCGAGGTCATCCGTCAGGCGGTGCAGATTCTCGATCAACGCAAAGTCGATTTCGAGTACGACGGCGAGATGGCGGTGGACGTGGCGCTCGACCCCGATCTCTTGAAGCTCTATCCCTTCTGCCGCCTCAAGGAGCCCGCCAACGTGCTGATCATGCCGGGGCTGCACAGCTCGCAGATCTCGTCGAAGCTCCTGCACCAGCTCGGCGGGCATACGGTGCTGGGGCCGATCCTGCTCGGGCTCGCCCGCCCGGCGCAGATCGTGCCGATGGGCTCGACCGTTTCCGAGATCGTGACCATGGCCGCGCTCGCCGCCTGCGAGGCGGTGCGCTAACGAGTGAGGCATTCGATGACGCGCGAATTCGACGAGGACGATGTTCCGATCGAGCGTTCCCTTGCGCCTTCGCTCGCGCGCCTGATCGCGGCGCGGATCGGCCGGCGCGAAATGGTTATGGGCCTGCTCGCCCCCGCCGCCGGGGCGGCGGTCGCGGGCCTCGTGCCGGGCGGGCTGGGCGCGGGCGAATCCCCGCGCGCGTCAAATATTGCGCCCCTACCGGGGCGCGCCGCCACCCGCGGCGCCTCCACGCTGACGTTCCGCGCACCCCGCCACGCGATCGGCGAGAACCACGCGGTCGCGCCCGGCCATGCGGGGCAGGTATTGATCCGCTGGGGCGATCCGGTGTTGGCGGACGCGCCCGCGTTCGACGCGACCCGGCAAAACGCCGCCGCGCAAGCGCGCCAGTTCGGCTACAACAACGACTTTATGGCCTATATGCCGCTGCCGAGGGGCTCGGGCGCTTCCGACCGCGGCCTTCTTTGCGTCAGCCACGAATACACCATGGCCGAACTAATGTGGCCGGGGCTCACCGTCTCGACCCGCGCCGAGAAGGTGACCCGCGCGCAAGCCGACGTCGAAATCGCGGCGCACGGCCATTCGATTCTCGAAGTGAGGAAATCGGGCGCCACCTGGGCGGTCGTCCCGGGAAGCCGCTTCGCCCGGCGCATCACCGGCGCAACCGAGATGCGGATATCGGGTCCCGCCGCGGGCCACCCCCGCCTCAAGACCCACGCCGATCCGGCCGGAACCAAGGTGCTCGGCACCCTCAACAACTGCGCCGGCGGCGTGACGCCGTGGGGCACGGTCCTGATCGCCGAGGAAAACATCCACGGCTATTTCGGCGGCGAGCCGGCGATGACCGACGAAGCCCGCAATCACAAGCGGATGGGGCTTTCGGCCAAGTCGCGTTACGGCTGGTGGCGCCATCACGACCGCTTCAACGTCGAGAAAGAACCGCACGAGCCCAACCGCTTCGGCTGGATCGTCGAGCTCGATCCCTTCGACCCGAAATCGGTGCCGGTGAAGCGGACCGCGTTGGGACGCTTCAAGCACGAAGGCGCGACCTGCGCTTTGCTCAAGGACGGCCGCGTCGTCGTCTATTCCGGCGACGACCAGGCGGGCGAGTACCTCTACCGCTTCGTCAGCGCCGGCCGCTACGATCCCGCCAACCCAGCCGCCGCCACGGATTTGCTCGATCGGGGCACGCTTGCGGTCGCCAAGTTCTTCGCCGACGGAACGTTGGAATGGCGGCCGCTGGCGTTTGGCCAAGGCCCGCTTACGCCGGCGAACGGGTTCCTGAGCCAAGCCGACGTGCTGATCGAAACCCGCCGCGCCGCCGATCTCCTGGGCGCGACACCGATGGACCGGCCCGAGGACGTGGAACCTTCGCCCCGCTCGGGCCGGGTCTACGCCGCGCTCACCAACAACCCGAACCGCAAGCCCGACCAGACCGACGCGGCCAACCCGCGCGGGCCCAATCCCTTCGGCCATATCCTCGAACTGATTCCCCCGGGAACCGAAAGCGAGGGCGCGACCGCCTAGGCCGCCCGCCACGACGCCGAACGTTTCCGTTGGACTATCCTGCTCATGGCGGGTAATCCAAAAATTCCCGCGCACGGCGCCCAGTACCACGGAGCCCAAGCCGAGGAAGGCGTCTGGCTCGCCGCCCCCGACAACGTCGCTTTCGACGACCTGGGCCGGCTCTGGATCTCGACCGACCAGGGCTCGGCGCAAGCGCGCAACAACATTCCCGACGGGATGTACGCCTGCGATCTCGAAGGCGATGGGCGCGGGCTGGTGAAATTCTTCTACGGTTGCCCCAAGGGCGCCGAGATGTGCGGCCCGGCCTTCACCCCCGACAACCGCACCTTGTTCGTCGCCGTCCAGCACCCGGGCGAGGGCTCGACATTCGAAGCCCCCTCGACCCGCTGGCCCGACTTCAAGACCGGCGTGCCGCCGCGCCCCGCCGTCGTCGCCCTCACCAAGAAAGACGGAGGCCCGATCGGATCGTAGGTAACCAAAAAATTAACCGAACAACCGAGAGACCCATGACCGCACCGCTCAGCCCCGCTGTCCTCGACCAGCTCTTTCTTGAAGCCCGCACCTACAATGCCTGGAGCGCCAAGCCCGTCGCCGAGGCGACGCTGCGCCAACTTTGGGACCTCGCGCGCATGGGCCCGACCAGCGCCAACTGCAGCCCGGCCCGGATCGTCTTTCTCGTCACGCCCGCGGCCAAGGCGAAGCTGAAACCCGCGCTGATTCCGACCAACGTCGAGAAGACGATGGCGGCGCCGGTCACCGCCATTATCGGCTTTGATCTCGAGTTCCACGAGCATCTGCCCAAGCTTTTCCCCCACGCCGACGCCCGCGCCTGGTTCGCGGGCAACCAGCCCTTGATCGAGACGACCGCCTTTCGCAACGGCACCCTTCAGGGCGCCTATCTCATCCTCGCCGCCCGCGCGCTCGGCCTCGACTGCGGTCCGATGTCGGGGTTCGACAACGCGCTGGTCGACCGGCTGTTCTTTCCCGAAGGCTCGGTGAAATCCAACTTCCTCTGCAACATCGGCTCCGGCGACACGAAAAATCTCTTTCCGCGCAGCCCGCGCTTCGCCTTCGCGGAAGCCTGCCGGATCGAATGAGGCGGCTGCGAACGTTTTCCGGCGTCGGGCTAGAGCATGATCTAGAGTCGCGATGACCATCTCCGACCATCTCTGCGACGTCCTCGTGCTCGGCAGCGGCGCCGCGGGCCTCGCCTTCGCCCTCGATCTGCCCGACCGCGTCGCCGTCACGGTGCTGTCGAAGGGCCGGCTCGACCAGGGCGCCACCAACCGCGCCCAGGGCGGCATCGCCGCCGTCCTCGGCGAGGACGACTCGATCGAAGCGCACGTGCGCGACACGCTCGAGGCGGGCGCGGGCCTATGCGACGAGCGGGTGGTCCGCTTCGTGGTCGAGCGCGGGCCCGAGGTCATCCGCTGGCTGATCGGACTCGGCATCGAGCTGACGTGGGAACCGGGGTCCACGGGCAAGCGGCCGCACCTCACCCGCGAAGGCGGCCACAGCCGCCGCCGCGTCGCCCACGCCGAGGACGCGACCGGGCGCGCGGTGCAGGCGTGCCTCGAGAACGAGGCGGCCCGGCGCCCGAACGTGCGCCTGGTCGAGAACCGCCTGGCGATCGATTTAATTTTGCGCGCGGGCGACGACGGCCGGCCGCGCTGCGTCGGGGCGTACGCGCTGAACGAGGACACCGGCCGGGTCGAGACCTTGCGCGCGCGCGCGGTCATGATGGCGACCGGCGGAGCGAGCGGCGTCTATCGGCACTGCACCAACCCGGCCGCCGGTGCAGGCGACGGCATCGCCATGGCTTGGCGCGCCGGCTGCCGCGTCGCCAACATGGAATTCACCCAGTTCCATCCGACCTCCCTCTACCTGCGCGACGGCGAACCGCTCTTGATCAGCGAGGCGGTGCGGGGCGAAGGCGGCTTGCTCCGCCTGCCCGGCGGCGCAGGCCGCGAAGACAACAAACCGGGCGCGGAGTTCGCCGCCGGGTCTTCGGGTTTTGGCGCTTGCGCGCCCGGCGGCGAGCGCTTCATGGACCGGTTCGACGCGCGGGCCGAGCTCGCGCCGCGCGATATCGTCGCTCGCGCCATCGACCATGAGATGAAGCGGCTCGGCATCGCCTATGTCCATCTCGACATCAGCCACCGCCCGGCGGAATTCGTGCGCGAACATTTTCCGATGCTCTACCGCCGCTGCCGCGAAGCCGGCTTCGACATGACCGCCGGTCCGATCCCGGTGGTGCCGGCGGCTCACTACACCTGCGGCGGCATCGTCGCCGATCTCGCGGCACGGACCGACCTCGCCGGGCTGTACGCCGCGGGGGAATGTGCCGCGACCGGCCTGCACGGCGCCAACCGGCTGGCGTCCAACTCGCTGCTCGAGTGCATCGTCTTCGCCCGCGCGGCGGCGGCGGACGCCGCGGATGCGCTTCCCGCGCTGCCGCCGCCGCCCGCGTTGCCGCCGTGGGACGAAAGCCAGGTTCGGGATTCGGACGAGGAAGTAGTGCTGAGCCATAACCGGGACGAAATCCGCCGCTTCATGTGGGACTACGTCGGCATCGTCCGCACCGGAAAGCGCCTCAAGCGGGCCTTGAGCCGGGTCGAGTTGCTCCAGCGCGAAGTCGAGGAATATTACGCCCGGTTTCGCGTCACTCCGGCGCTGATCGAGCTGCGCAACATGGTGGTGACGGCGGAACTGATCGTGCGCTCGGCGCTGGCGCGCAAGGAAAGCC
>MIAC01000134.1:0-451 GCA_001830475.1 Rhodospirillales bacterium RIFCSPLOWO2_12_FULL_67_15 | reverse complement strand
TCATGCCCTTAGATCAGCGGGCATCCAGCTTGTTCATGGGCCCCCGCTTGCGCGGGGGCCGGCCCCCGCGCAGGCGGGGGGTGACGGATGGTGGTCCGGAATTCGAATCGAGCATGACCATCCGTCACATCATCGGAGCCGGGAGCACGCTGTCGGAAAGCACCGGATAGCGGCGGCTGTCGAACATCTGATAGTGCCACCATTCGTTCCGGTAGAAGTCGAACCCGGCGGCGGTCATCAGTCCGAGCAGGAGATAGCGGTTGCGCTGCGCCGCTTCGGGCAGCGCGACGCTGCCGTGGTGCGAGAGCGCCGTGAAGGCGTCGAACGCGGTGCCCATCTCGAGCGCGCGCCCGGCGCCGTCCGCGAGCGTGAGATCGACCGCGACGCCGCGCGAATGCGGCGAGCCCCGCCGGGGATCGGCGAGAAAATCCGGGAGATCGGAAGAGCGTCG
>MIAC01000133.1:4892-5948 GCA_001830475.1 Rhodospirillales bacterium RIFCSPLOWO2_12_FULL_67_15 | reverse complement strand
GGCACAAGGCCGGGCATGACGATTCCACTCAATCGGGCTACGCTCTAGCTGGAGCGCATACGCCAAAAACCCCATAGCCCGACAAGCGCCGGCCCAAGAGCGGCGATGCTCCACTCGGCAACGGCAACAGCCCAGCCGGGATGCCGCACGTCGGAAAGGTAAGCGCCGATCGGGAACCGCTCCGCAATCGGCACCTCCGCGCCGTTCAGCGTTTGCATCCGGAAAATGACCGCCTGCCAGCCGATCCAACTGTGGCGGTTGTTGCGGCCGGCCGGATTCTCGTGGCATACGGTACAACGCTTGACGACCAGGCTGGCGCCGTCCATTTCCGGCAATCGCTCTTCCGCCGCGGCCTGAACGGCAAGGCAACACGCGGCAAAAAAGACCGCCGCGCGCTTCAATCGCCGGAACCGCCGCGGGCGGTTCCTTCCGCCTGTGCGATGTCGTGGCCGATCGATTTTTCTACGACGCGGGCGAGATGCAAATAAACCTCCGGCAAGCCGTCGGCGACGCAGACACTCGCGATCTTGTCGGCGAAGCACGGCAGCCACGGATCGAGAAAGTCGCGGCTCCAAGCAATCGCTTCGCTGGCCGAGGCTTCGCCCCGGTTGGCCTTTGCCCAAAGAAGCGCGAGGAACTCGAGCATGGGCGACAAATGGTCGGACAAATCGTGGAAACCGTCGGCCCGCTTCAGGCCGTGGCGGGCGTAACGGCGTTCCATCTCGAGCTCGCTCGGGCCGAGGATTCCGCCGTCGAGATAAAGCCCGGCATTGATATCGACCTTGGCCGGGGGCGAGAGAAACAATCCCGAATAAAGCTGCAACAGCCCAAGGCGATCCGGAACCCTGGCGATCGCCCCGCGCAAGGCGGCGATCTCGGCCGCGACCGGATACCCGGCCTCAGCGGCGAGGGCGGCCAGGTCATCCGCCAAATAATGCGCGACTTCCTCGTAGGCCGCCTCTTCGACCGGCGGAGAAAAGACCCGCGCGAGACAAAGAAAGAACTCCGTCCGCGCGGTCCGGCCGCCGGTGCCGGCCGCCGGAAGGCCCGGCGGGC
>MIAC01000133.1:0-4755 GCA_001830475.1 Rhodospirillales bacterium RIFCSPLOWO2_12_FULL_67_15 | reverse complement strand
GCAGGATCAGCCATTCGGTCGCCGACGGCTGGTAACTTAACAGCGCCGGCGCCCAACTGCCCTTGAACAGCGGCACGAGCTGGCCGCCGATGATGAAGTCGTAGCGCGCGATCAGCAGCGACACCATCACCAACACCGCCGCCACGATCTGCATGACCGGGTTCTGGCGTGTCCCCGGCGCCGCCATCAGGATCAAGGGCAAGGCGATGCCGAGCCAGATCTCGACATGGAACATCGGCCTCGAAGAGATGTAGCCCCAGACCTCGAGTCCTTCGGCGTTGCTCCACAGTCCGGTGAAGACCCGCGCTCCGACGAAGGCGGCGTGCAGGGCGATAACGACGGCGAAAACCACCGCCAACGGCCCGCCCAACAACGCGCGCAAATCCGCCGGCATGGCCGACGCATCGAACCCGTGGGCGAGATAGCTGAAGAAAACGATGAAGGCGATCCCGCCGAGTAAGGACTCGATCAAGAAAGCCACCGGCACGTCGCCGCCGAACCAGAACGGCCGCATCGCCATCATGCCGTAGACCGAGCCGGCGATCAGGGCGATGCCGAGAGCGGCGACGAATTGAGCGGTGGCGATGAGTTGAACCGAGCCCGCATTCTTGCTGTTGAGCCGGGTGAACAGAACCAGCAGCAAGATGAAATGGGCAGCCACGAACAGCACCTTCCAGAATAGCGGCGAGCCGGTCTGAAAGTTGAGCACGATGGCATAGAGGGCGCGCACCGGGTAGCCGAGCTCGAGCATCAAAGCGATGATCCCGCCGGCCAAGCCGGCGATCGCCAACCACACGCAGCGTTTGGCGATCGGTTGGAAAACCCTGACGCCAAATACGAGGGGCAGGCTGGCGACCAGAGTCAGCCCGGTCGAGGTCAGCAGAAAATAGTCGTAGGTGACGATCGGCAGGCCCCACATGACACCAACGCTGCTGGTGTTGAAGGCCGCGTGGCCCTGGCCGGACAGGTTGACACCCGCTATCCCCAACGTGATGACAAGGCCGATCGCGGCGATAGCCAACACGACGTTCGGGCGGGTGATGGTCATGGATGAAGCGATCATATTTCCTTCCTCCGATTAGGATTTGCCCGACGAGCGCGCGCCCGGCACCACCGGACTGCCGCCGCCGCTCAGGTAATAGACCTGGGGTTTGTTGCCGGTTTCTTCCTTCAACCGCACGCCACCCTTGTCGGCGATCAGCTTGTTCACTCGGCTGTTCGGGTTGTCGAGATCGCCGAAGTAGCGGGCCTTGGGAGCGCACACGCGCACGCATGCCGGTACGTACTCCTTCAGTTCAGGATTGTCCTCGTCGAGGTCCGCCACTCCTTTCGGCGCCTTGCTGATCTTGTGGTAGCAGAAGGTGCATTTCGAAACGACGCCGTTCGGCTGGATGCCGATGCCCTTGGTCCAGTCCTCGTTGGCGTCGGGCATGCGATAGGGCGGACTCCACGACCGCTTGCCGTCGCTCGGATGGGCGGCGCGTACGTCCGGCGCCACCGTCGGCTTTTCGTCCGTGTAGAAGCGCACCCCGTAGGGACAAGCGAGCATGCAATACTTGCAGCCGATGCACTTGTTCCAATCCATCAAGACGACGCCGTCCTCGGTCTTGTAGGTCGCCCGGGTCGGGCAAACCGTGACGCAGGACGGATTCTCGCAATGCATGCACGGGCGCGGCAGCCAGGTCAGCTTCACGTTCGGGTACCTGCCCTCGTGATAGAACAGCACGTCCTGCCAGTTCTCGCCGGGCAGGCGGTTGTTCTCCATCGTGCATGCCGTGGTGCAGGCCTGACAGCCGGTGCACTTCTCAAGATCGATGACCATTCCCCATTTCGTCATGGCATGTCTCCCCTCAGGCCCGTTCAACGAAGACTTTGGTCGTGTAGTAGTTGCATTGGCCGGTGATCCGGTCGGACTGGTTGACCGTGACCTCGCCGCTGTGGCCGGGCAGACGGTTCTTGGCCCAGCGGCCATGCGCCCAGTGGCCGTGCTCCATGGGCAGGACCAGGGTGTCGGGCCGCACGCCTTCGAAATAGCGGCAGAAGGCCTCGATCGAGCCGACCGACGACTTGATCCGCACCTTGTCGCCGTCCTTGATGCCGCGGGCGCGGGCCGTCTGCGGATAAATTTCCACATAGACGGTCTGCCGCCCGCCCGCGACCGGTTGCATGTGCGCGATGGCGATCGGCAGGTTGCCACCACGGCCTTCGGCGTGCATCGCGGTTTTCGGCGTGACGAAGTAGAGGTCGCCGCCGCCCGGATTCTTCGGCTCCTCCCACTGCGGGAACATGAGCCTGGCCTTGTTGCGTCCGGTCTTGGCGGCGATCCAATCGGCGTTCTTCTCGAGGTAACCCGAGCGGATCTCGAACTTGCCCGAAGGCGTCTTCAGGAGCTTGTCCTTGATCTCGGCCGCGCTCATCGGCTTGTTGTAGCCGCGGCCATCCCACTCGAAGAACTCGCCGCGCACCTGCTGCCAGAAATAGGGCTTCTTGTACCAGACTCCCTTCTCGACCCATTTCTCGAAGCTATTGACGCCGTTGTCGCCCGGATCATTCTCGAAGCCCTTGGCGAGATGGCGAATGACGTTATCTGTGTCCTTGAGCGCCTTGTAGTACTCGCCCATGGGGCCTTTAATGCGCTTGCCGATCTCGATCAAGGTATCGCCGAAATACTTGGTATCGTAGAGTGGCTTCACCGCCGGCACGCGTAGCTGCGCCATCGGGAAACCCTGGAACGGATACGTCGGCGCATCCTGCATTCGTTCCAGATAGGTGTGATCGGGCAGGACGATGTCGGCGAACACCGCCGTCTCGCCCGGGAACGGCGAGGTGTCGATCACGAACAGCCCCTTGAGCGCCTCCTCCCAGACCTGGCCGTTGGGCGCGGTCCAGATCGGGTTGGTCAGATAGAACATGACCGTATCGAGCTTGTAGGGCTTGCCGGCCAGATGGTTCGGGGCGAGCTCCTGCAGCATGTTCTTGGCCAGCAGGTAGCCGTCGGGGTGGCCCTGCAAGTCGATGCGCGGGAACTTCTTCCATGGCCCGTTCTTGGCATAGTCGTCGGCATAATCGTCGTCGCTCACCGGCATCGAGCCATACGACGGTCCCATCTGGTACATGAGGCCGCCCTTGGCGAAAAGCGAACCGACCAATGCGTTCAGCGTATGAATCGCCATGCCGTTGAAGATGCCGTTGGTGTGGGCATGCGCGCCGCGCTCGAAGAGCGCGATCGCCGGTCGCGTCGTCCCGAACTCGCGGGCGACGGCGACGATGTCGGCTTCGGCGATGGTGGTGACCTGCGCCGCCCACTTCGGCGTGCGATCCTTGAGCTCGATGTTCCACCATTCGACCAAGCCCTTGACCCACTTCTCCTCGAAGCCCGCGGCGTCGACGGTCTGACCGCTCTTGAAGCGGTTGACGCCATCCCTGAAATCGCCGACGAAGGGACGATCCCACAGGCCCTCCGCCAGGATGACGTGGGCGATGGCGAGTGCCAGCGCGCCGTCGGTGCCCGGCTTGATCAAGAGCGCGCGGTCGGCGGACGCGAGCGTGGTATTCACGTGCACGTCGATGGCGGTGACACGGGTTTTCGGGGTCTTGTCGCCGCGAATGTAGCCCCACACCTGCATGTTGTAATTGTAGGGGCGGAAGGCCTCGAGGAAGCCGACGCCGAACATCAGCAGGTAGTTGGAGTTTCTGTAGTCATAGGCGCTGTAGGAAGCGTTGCCATCGGTGCACTGCTTGGAGAGGACGCTGCCGTCCGAGCACATCGACGAATGCCCGATGGGCACGTTGGGCGAGCCGTAGAGCTTGCCGAAGGTGCCGAGCAGTCCGGCGTCGGAAGCGCCCCAGCCGCGCCCGAAGCAGAGGGCGAAGCGGTGGGACTCGCCCTTGTCGCGCAGCCCGTTCAGGCGCGCCGCGACCGCGTCCAGGGCCTCGTTCCAGGAAATCGGAACGAACTTCGGATCCTCGTTGCGCCCTTTCTTGGGATTGGTGCGCTTCATCGGCTGCTTGAAGCGGTCGGGATCGTAGAGAATGTAGCTGCCGAGCGGACCCTTGGGGCACAGCTTGCCGTTGGAGATCGGGTGATCGAGCGTACCGTAGATCGCGTGCACGCGGCCGTTGGTGGTGTAGACGTCGATGCCGCAGCGCGCCGGACACTGGTGGCAGATGCTCTTGGTGATCTTGGTGCCGGCGGATGCCGCCGGGGCTTGGCCCTGGGCGTCGGCTGGGGCGAGCGCGCTCAGCCCGGCGCTCAATCCGAGAACGTCGGTGGCAGCCGCGCTGGCGAGCCCAGTGGCTTGCAAAAACCGGCGCCGGGTCGTCTTCAGATCGTGAACGGTCATTCTCGTCTCCTCTCTCTTCCCTTGTTTTGTCTCGTCCCTGGCCCCGAAGGGCGGTTGTCGAGTTTGCGAAAAATTTCACGATGATGTGGTACGCCGATCGCCGGACTCCGCGGGCGGACCGGCCGCGCGGAACAGGGCGAATCCGGTCTTGGCCAAATCTTGCGATTTGCGGCAGGCCGGACAGAGTCTTGCCCCATCCCCCTTCCCAACTTCCGGAGCGAAGGGCTGGTCGCACGTGCCGCATGTCGCCATCCCGCGACAAATCAGGGTTCGCCGTCGCGCCGCGATGTCTCTTTCTCCGCAAACGATCACTTCAAGCGCCAATTCCGGGCAACGGCCGGCGCATTCGCCGCAGGCGATGCAAGCGGCGGGGTTGAATTCCAAGCGGCCAACGCCGTTTTCGCCGTCTTCG
>MIAC01000132.1:5503-6879 GCA_001830475.1 Rhodospirillales bacterium RIFCSPLOWO2_12_FULL_67_15 | reverse complement strand
CGCGAAGGCGGCTGGCCCCTGGTTGCGCGCCTGGTCAAGCCGGGCGGCCTGGTCTACGACGTGCGCCGCTGCCTTGATCGCGCGGCCAAGCCCGAAAACCTCGAATTGATGCGGCTTTAGCCGCGCGACAGGAAATAGCGGAGCTGATGCTCGCCCCAGTTGGCGAGCAAGTGGTCGCGCTTGATCAGGAATGGATCGGATCCCGCCGTCATCGCCCCGCGCGCGCTGCTGGCGAACGACGCGTAGCCCGCCTCGCGCGCCAGCGACGGGTCCCGCACGGGATCGAAATGCCGCACGGGCTGGCCATAGGGCGCGCAGAAGTGGCGGCACTCCCGCCCCAGCGCCCGCTCGATCGCCTGTTTCGAATCGGTCATTTCGGCAAGCGCCTGGGCACGGTCGAGCAAGGCAAGATTGGCGTGGCTGCGGGAATGGGAGCCGACCGTCATCCCGGCGGCGGCGAGCGCGCGGCAATCCTCCCAGGTCATGAACTCCAGCGCCGTGTCGCGGCCCTGGAAGCCGAACGCGTCGCGTGCGATCGCGTCGTCAGCGGCGAAGCTATGGCCGATCAGGTCGGAAACGACGTAGAAGACGGCCGGCACGCGCATCTCCGCCAGCACCGGCAGCGCGCCGGTCGCGCAGCTTTTGAGCCCGTCGTCGAAACCGACGCAGAAATTGCGCCCGTCCGCCGAACGCTCGCGGCGCACGATCGCGAGCGCGTCGTCGAGCGAAAGAAACTCGCCCTGTCCGGAGAGAAAGCGGAGCTGGCGGGCGAACCCGGCCCGCTCGTCGGCGAAGACGTGATGGTAAAAGACGAAACGGACCCAACCGCGGCCGCCGATGCGCCGCCCGACCGCGAGCGCGCGGATCGCGAGGTCGCGCGCGATCGCGCGAGCTCGGTGCGCGAGCGGCGCGCGGGCGGTGAATTCGGCATAGGTGCGGGTTGACGGTTGCTTCATGGCCGCGTCAGAACGTGTCCACATCGCCGCCCAGGAAACGCCAATTGCGCGCCGCGAACGGATCCGGCGCGAACGAATGGTCTCCGAGCGCGCGCACGATTAACGGCGCTTTCCGGTGCGCCACGAACCCCGCGCGGCGCAGGCTTCGGATCGTTTCTGGGTCGTTGGTCACCGTTTCCAGAAGCCACGCGCCCCGGGCGCTGGCGCGGGAAATGACATGGGCGAGCGCCGCTTCGCGCGCCGCCGCCTCCGCGCCCGCGAGCTCGACCAGGTGCGCCCGGCCGTCGTGGACTTCGCCCCAGGAGTCGTCCCGCATTCCCCAGACGGCGGCGGCACGAATCGTTCCCGCCCGGGCTGCCGTGATCCATTCGTAGCCCTGCGCCGCTTCGCTCGCATAGCGCCAGGCGAGCCAGGCGGGCA
>MIAC01000132.1:0-5432 GCA_001830475.1 Rhodospirillales bacterium RIFCSPLOWO2_12_FULL_67_15 | reverse complement strand
CGTAGGCGCCGATCCGGCCCGTCGGCCACAAGGTGGCGGCGGCGTCGGCCAAGAGTCCGAGCGGCGCCGGCAGCCGGACCCGCACGCGCGGATGGCGCGACGGGCGGATCGGCCGGATCCAGTGCGGGATATCGCCGGCGTGCGTCCATCCAAAACGGCGGACGTGACCGCGACAGTTGGCGGCGTTGGGAAAACCGTACAGAAGACGGATACCTCGTGCGGCGGCGATCTCGAAGCCGGCCTCGGCCAGCGCGACGATAACCCACTGTCCCCGAAAATCGGGGTGCGTCATGATGTCCATCAATTGCGCCCCGGGCACCGCCGCGCGGGCGAGGCGCAACGACGCGGGCCAAACCGGATAGAATCCAATCGCCCGGTCGCCCTCGACGGCGAGCGCACCCGGTATCGTTCCCCAAGGCGAGGCGAGGTAGCGCCAGCGGTCGTAGGCGGCGGGGCGGTTATAGCCCCAGACGGCGCGGTAAAGTTCCCGGATCAGGTCGAAATCTCCGGGTCCGGCCTCGCGCACGCGCCAGGTGCGTTGCATCGACATCGCGTTGTTCATCATATTTCGTCCCGAGCGCCGGGATGGTATAACTCCTGCGCCGTGAAAACGACTCCTTCCTAGACGACCCGCCCCGCAACAAGCGAGACTTTTCCGGTTCGTGTCCCTCATCGTCCACATCATCGTCGCCGCCCGCCCCAACTTCATGAAGGCGGCCCCGCTCTATCGGGAACTCGCCCGCCGCGACTGGTGCCGGCCGGTGCTGGTGCACACCGGCCAACACTACGACGCCAGCATGTCGGAGGTGTTTTTCCGCGATCTCGGTCTGCCCGAGCCCGGCCATCATCTCGGCATCGGCAGCGGCAGCCACGCCGAGCAGACCGCGGGCGTGATGGTCGCCTACGAAAGGCTGTGCCAGCGGGAGCGGCCCGATTGGACGGTGGTCGTCGGCGACGTCAATTCGACCATGGCCGCGGCGCTCGCCGCCAAAAAACTGTTGATTCCCGTCGCGCACCTGGAGGCGGGCCTGCGCAGCGGCGATCGCACCATGCCCGAAGAGATCAACCGCATCGTCACCGACGCCATCGCCGACGTTTTGTGGACGCCATCGCCGGACGGCGACGCCAACCTGCTCCGCGAGGGCGTACCGGCGGCGAAGATCGAGCGCGTCGGCAACATCATGATCGACGCCTTCGAATTGCAGCGCACCCGCATCGAGGCCGCCGGCACGCCCGGAAAGATGGGGCTCGCGGCCGGCGCTTACGCCGTCGTCACCCTGCACCGCCCGAGCAACGTCGATGAGCGCGACGCGCTGTCCGCCGTGGTCGAGACGCTTCGCGCGATCGCCCAGCGCCTCTCCGTCGTCTTTCCGCTCCATCCCCGCACCCGCAAGCAGTTGGAAACTTTCGGCCTGTTCGAGCGGCTGAAGTCGGGCACGGGAGTCGTCCTCGCCGAGCCGATGGGCTACGTCGAGTTCATGAGCCTGATCCGTTCGGCAGCCTGCGTCGTCACCGATTCTGGCGGTGTGCAGGAGGAAACCACCTACCTCGGCATCCCCTGCCTGACGCTCCGCGACACCACCGAACGCCCGGTGACGGTGAGCCAGGGCAGCAACCGCCTAGTCAAGGTCGCCGAACTGGCCCAGGCGGTGGCGCAGGTCCTGAACGGCGCCTGGCCCAAGGGCCGCCCGATCGCGCTTTGGGACGGCCGGACCGCCCTAAGGGCCGCCGACAGCTTGGCCCGGTTCGCCGGGATCACTCCCTCAAGCGGGTAGCCAAATCGCCGCCAACCCCGAAAACCGATGGTCCGGTTTAGGGATGCCCCCCCGCCGGACCTGGCGATAATATTTCGATATCGAAACTATCATTGCAAAACAGGGATTTTTCATGGTTTCCGGGGAATATTTGGCTTAAATCCGCATTAACTAACATTTTGATCCCAAACGATTTTTTCTTTGACGTTCAAACAATGAACGGTGTAGTGTTCGCCAAATGAACGCGGCCGTTCGCGCCATGAACGCGAGGACCGCCAACGGCTTAGGCACCCCATGGCGAAAAACGGCGGCGCGAGCGGCCCTTCCGTCTTCGATCCGGAAAGCCAGATCACGCTTGGCGTGCTCAACGCGGTCGATGAAAACAGCGCGGTGACGCAGCGTTCGCTCGCGCGCGAGCTCGGCATCGCGCTCGGGCTCGCCAACGCCTACCTCAAGCGCTGCGCCAAGAAGGGCCTGATCAAGATCGCCCAGGCCCCCGCCAACCGTTACGCCTATTACCTGACGCCTCAAGGGTTCGCCGAGAAGAGCCAGCTCACGGCGCGCTACCTGAGCCAGTCCTTCAACCTGTTCCGTTTTGCCAGGGCGCAGTACGACGAACTCCTCGCCGCCTGCGGCACGCGCGGCTGGCGGCGCATCGCGTTCGCCGGCGCGGGCGATCTCGCCGAGATCGCCCATCTCTGCGCCGGCCGGCATGATCTCAAAGTGATTGGCTTGCTCGACGCCACGGTGGCCGACGACGCGCGGCTAGGACTACCGGTCGTCAACCGGCTCAAGGACTTAGGCCCGGTGGACGCCGTCGTTGTCACCGACATGACCGACCCCCAGGCGGTCTTCGCCGCCCTTGTCCAGGTGCTGCCGCGCGAGCGCATCCTCGCTCCGGACTTTCTCAAAATCTCGCGCGCGAAGTCGCGCCTGACGCCGGAGGCAACCTGACATGGACCGCTGGTACGTCGTCCATTCCCACGCCGGCGCCGAAGCCAATGCCGCCCGTCATCTGCAACGGCAAGACTATCCCGTCTACCTGCCGCGCTGGCGCAAGCGGCGCAGCCACGCCCGCCGCGTCGAGTGGATCGCCGCGCCGCTGTTTCCCCGCTATCTGTTCGTCCGTTTCGACATCGAACGCACGCGCTGGCGCGCGATCCATTCGACCGTCGGCGTCAGCCATCTGATCTCCGTCGGCGGCGGCCTGCCCGCGCCGGTGCCGGACGGCATCGTCGAGGTTATCCGTTCGCGCGAAGCCGAAAACGGCCTGATCGAGATCGTTCCCCATTTTCGCCGGGGCGAGACGGTGATCGTCGGCGAAGGCCCGTTTCTCGACCAGACCGGTTTGTTCGAACGCATGGACGATTCCGAGCGCGTCACGATCCTGTTGTCGCTGCTCGGCCGCGACGTCCGGGTCAAGGTTCCGATCCACGCCATTCGCGCCGTAGCTTAAGCCGGCGCGTCCGTCCGCCGCTCAGCGGAGGACGGCAACATTCCGAGCGTGCCTTGGGTCCGGTGAAGCTTTTTTCACCCGGACTGCGGTAGCTTGGAAAAGTTCCACCGACTGTCGGCTTCGTGACCGTCCATATCGATACCCGCGATCCGCTGCTCGCCCGCGTCCTCGGGCGGACGCGCTCGCTATTCGCCGACGACATAGCCGCGAACGCCGCGCGCTTGGCCTCGGCGATCGCCGGCCGGCGGCTGCTCGTCGTCGGCGCCGCCGGCTCGATCGGCGCGGCCTTCGTCAATGAGATCGCGGCCCGTGCGCCCGCCGCCCTTCATCTCGTCGACATCGACGAGAACGGGCTGGTCGAACTGGTCCGCGACCTGCGCTCCGATCCGCGCCCGCCCCCCAGCGACTTTCGCACCATCATCGCCGATTTCGCCGGGACGGAGTTCGCACGCTTCGCCGCCGACCATGCCCCTTACGACGTCTTCGCCAATTTCTCGGCGCTCAAGCACGTGCGCGCCGAGCGCGATGTCTACAGCCTGCTCCGCATGGTCGAAGTCAATGTCGCCGCCCTGGACCGCTGCCTCGCACGCGCGGCCGCGCACGGCTTCACCCGCGTCTTTTCCGTCTCGACCGACAAGTCCGTGCGGCCCGCCAGCCTGATGGGCGCGACCAAGAACCTGATGGAAAAAGCGCTGTTCTCGCGCGAGGGCGCCTTCGTCGCTACTTCGGCGCGCTTCGCCAATGTCGCCTTTTCCGCCGGCAGCCTGCTCGAGGGGTTCGAGAATCGCCTGGCCAAGGGCCAGCCGCTTTCGGCCCCGAACGACGTGCGCCGTTATTTTATCTCGCACGAAGAGGCAGCGCAGCTTTGTCTGCTCGCTTGCTTCCTCGGGCGGGACCGGGAGGTCTTTTTCCCCAAACTCGCAGCGCCCGATCATCTGATCGGCTTTCCCGACATCGCCTCCTTGCTGCTCGCCGAACGCGGCCTTGAACCGCTCCCGTGCGCCTCAGAAGAAGAAGCGCGGAGCCTCGCGCCGCCGCCCGGCCGCTGGCCATGCCATTTTTCGCCGTCCGACACCAGTGGCGAAAAGCCGGAAGAGGAGTTCTTCCGCCACGACGATGTCCTCGATCTCGAGTCCTTCCGCGCGGCCGGCGTCGTTCGCGAGGGGATCGTCCCGCGCCGGACGATCGACTCCTTTCTCGCCGCGATCCAGGCGATCCGCGCCGGGGCCGTCTGGCGCAAGGAGAACGTCGTCGCCGCTATTTGTGCCGCCGTGCCTGAACTCGACCACGTCGAGCGCGGGCACGACCTCGACCAGAAGATGTGATGATGAGGGAACCTCTGATTACCCCCCAAGCCGAACATCCCAACTTGTCATTCCCGCGAAAGCGGGAATCCAGCTTTTTCAAGAACATGGACCCCCGCTTTCGCGGGGGTGACGGATTGGGGCCATGTGTGGGCCTTCCTTAAATGATTCCGCTCGCCGAACCCGACCTTTCCGGCAACGAAGCCCGCTACCTGCAGGAATGCGTGACGACCGGCTTCGTCTCCTCGATCGGCCCCTTCGTCGGACGGTTCGAGCAAACGGTCGCGGAGGCCATGGGCGCGCGCGAGGCCGTCGCCACCGCGTCGGGAACTGTCGGCCTCCATCTTGCGCTCACCGCCGTCGGCGTGCGGCCGGGCGATCTGGTGATCGTGCCGTCCTTCACCTTCATCGCCACCGCCAACGCGGTCGCCCATTGCGGCGCGAGTCCGTGGATCTTCGATATTTCGCTCGAAACCTGGACGCTGGATGCCGACCTGGTCGCGCGGACGCTCGCCGCCGAGACCCGGCGCGAGAACGGCGTTTGCATTCACGCCGCTTCGAACCGGCGCGTCGCCGCGATCCTGCCGGTGCACACCCTCGGGCTCGCCGCCGACATGGACGCTCTCGGCGCCTCGGCGCGTGAATATGGATTGAAGATCGTCGCCGATGCGGCCTGCGCGCTCGGGACCCTTTACAAGGGCCGTCCGGTGGGCGGAATCGGCGCCGATCTTTCCGTCGTCTCCTTCAACGGCAACAAGACCGTGACCTCGGGCGGCGGCGGCGCGGTCGTCGGCGACGATGCCGCGCTCGTCGCCTTTGCGCGGCACCTCGGCACGACCGCGCGCAACGGTCCCGGCTACGACCACGACTGCGTCGGCTTCAATTACCGCATGACCAATCTTCAGGCCGCCGTCGGCT
>MIAC01000131.1:6983-8798 GCA_001830475.1 Rhodospirillales bacterium RIFCSPLOWO2_12_FULL_67_15 | reverse complement strand
GTCGAGCACCTTCAGCCAGCGGGCGACCGGCTTGGCGGAGAGCACGCGCTCGAATTCGGTTTTGATCGCGTCGACGTTCTGGCGGCGCAGATCGTTGGTGAGATAGCGCGGATCCTTGGCCATTTCGGGGCGGCCGAGCGCGGCGCAGGCCTTGACGAAGAGCGAATCGTTCCCGGCGGCGACGATGAGGTAACCGTCGGCCGCGTGGTAGGCCTCGAACGGGGCGATGATGGGGTGTCGCGCGCCGAGCGGGCCGGGCGCCTTGCCGGTCAGGAAGTAGCGCAGGGCCGCGTTCTCGAGCAGCGCCAACTGGCAGTCGAACATGCCGATATCGACCTTGGTCGCCTCGCCGGTCGTCGCCCGGTGGTAGAGCGCGGCGTTGACGCCGATGCAGGCGTAGAGGCCGGCGCCGATATCGCCGATCGACATGCCGATGCGCACCGGCGGCCCGCCGGGCGTACCGGTGATGCTCATGATGCCGCCGAGGCCCTGCACCACCATGTCGTAGGCCGGGCGCAGCGAGTCCGGTCCCGAATGGCCGAAGCCCGACGCGGCGACGTAGATCAGGCGCGGGAATTTCGTATGGAGGGACTCCCAGCCGTAGCCGAGCTTCTCCATCGTCCCGGGCCGGAAGTTCTCGACGATCACGTCGGCCTTGGCCAGCAGCCGGTCGAGAACGGCGCGGTCGGAGTCCTTTTTGAGATCGAGGGCGATGCTCTCCTTGCCGCGGTTGACCGACATGAAATAGGCGGATCGTTCCTGGACAAACGGCCCGTAGTGGCGCGCGTCATCGCCGCCCGCCGGGGTTTCGACCTTGATCACCCGGGCGCCGAGTTCGGCCATCATCAGGGTGCAATAGGGACCGGCCAAAATCCGGCTCAGGTCCGCCACGAGGATCCCGTTGAGCGGTCCGGGCATGGGGGTCATGGCGGGGGGGTCCGGCAGCCTGCTAGATTTTGATCTTGGGGTCGAGCCAGTCGCGCAAGGAATCGCCGAACAGGTTGAAGGCGAACACGGCGAGGCTGATGGCGAGGCCGGGAAAGACGATCATCCACGGCGCCTGCTGGTAGAAGTCGTCGGCGGTCCCCGACAGCATCAGGCCCCAGGCGGCGGTCGGCTCGGTGACGCCGAGGCCGAGGAACGAGAGCGAGGCTTCGAGCAGGATCGCCTGGGCGACCAGCGCGGTCACCATGATGAGATATGGCGCGGTCACGTTGGGCACGATATGGCGGAAGATGATGCGGGTGTGGGAAAAGCCGGAGGTTCGCGCGGCATCGACGTAGGCCATCTCGCGGATGGCGAGCGCGGACGAGCGCACCACCCGGGCCACCCTCGGCACCATCGGGATGGCGATGGCGATGATCAAGTTGAGATCGAGCCCGAAGGCGGCGTTCTTGCCGAGAATGGCGACGACGGCGAGCGCGAGCACGATGATCGGAAACGAGAGCAGGATGTCCATCAGCGACTGCATGATCATGTCGATGCGTCCGCCGAAATAGGCCGAGGCGACGCCGATGATCGCGCCCAAGGTCGAGCCGGCGAACGAGGACAGAAACCCGACCATCAGCGCCGTGCGCGCGCCGTGGATGATGCGCGACAGCACGTCGCGGCCGAAGGTGTCGGTGCCGAGCCAATGCTCGGCCGAAGGCTTGGCCAGCATCGCGCCGTAATCGAGGGTGAGCGGATCGTAGGGCGCGACATAATCGGCGAACAGCCCGGCCAGGATCATGGCCACGATCACGAACAGCCCGGCCGCGCCCAGGGGATGGGTGACGACGAAGCGGACGGCGAGGCCCCGGCGCTTGGGCAGCGTGT
>MIAC01000131.1:2606-6924 GCA_001830475.1 Rhodospirillales bacterium RIFCSPLOWO2_12_FULL_67_15 | reverse complement strand
GAGCACGGCGTAGAGCATATCCACGATGAAATTGACGAAGATGAAAAACGCCGCCACCAGCATCACCAGCGCCTGGATCATGGTGTAGTCGCCACGCGCCAGGACGTTGACGAACAGCTTGCCGATGCCGTTCAGGTTGAACACCTGCTCGGTCACGACCAGCCCGCCGATGAGAAAGGCGAATTCGAGTCCGATCACCGTCACCACCGGCAACAGCGCGTTGCGCATGGCGTGGCGGGAGACGACCAGGCGCTCGAACACGCCCTTGGCCCGCGCGGTGCGGATGTAATCCTCCTGCAGGACCTCGAGGATGGTGGAGCGGGTCATGCGCGTCGCCACCGCCGAATAACGGTAGCCGACCGCGAGCGCGGGCCAGATCAGTTGCGACAGATTCCCAATCGGGTCCTCGACGAGGGGCGTGAAGGTCATCGGCGGGATCCAGTTGAAGTTCCATAGCAGCGTCAGAATAATGATCATCCCGAACCAAAACGAGGGAACGGCGAGGCCGGCGATGGCGAAGACGCTGATGACGCGATCCGGCCAGCGGTCCTTGAACAAGGCCGCCAGCGTGCCGAGCGGCAACGCGAGGGTGGTGGCGAGAATCGTGGCGAGGATCGCAAGCTCGATGGAAAGTTCGAGGCGGATCCAGATTTCATAAGCGACCGGGCGCCCGGTCCACATGGAGATGCCGAGATCGCCGGTGAGCAGCCCGCCCATCCAGTCCCCGAACTGCGCGAGAAGCGATTTATCGAGACCGAGGCGGGCGCGCTCCATGGCGAGCACCTCGGGGGTGACCTGGGCGCCCTCGGCGCGCAAGCGCAACTCGACGATGTCGCCCGGCATGACCCGGAGCATGACGAACACCAGCACCGCGACGCCGAAGAGCGTCGGGATCATCATCATCAGCCGGCTGAAGGTGTAACGGAGCATTTCGTTCCGCTGGAAACGCCCCCCTCACCCTCACCCTCCCAGCCCTGGCGGGCTGGGTCCCTCCCTCTCCCGCTCGCGCGGGAGAGGGTGGCGAGCGATAGCGAGCCGGGTGAGGGAAGGGTGAGGGGGCTATGTTTTAGTTACTGATCGAGCCAGACGGCGGCCAAATCCTGGCCGACGTAGTGGCTGGGCATCAGCTCCCAACCCTTCAATTGCTTCCAATAGACGATGATGCGGTGCCACCAGATGGTCGGGATCGTGTAGGCCTGTTCGAGCGCGTGTTTCTCGAATTCGCGGATCAGGCGATAACGCTCCTTCACGTCGGTGGCGCGCATCTGCTTTTCGTAGAGTTCGTCCAGCTTGGCGTCCTTGTAGCGGCCGTAGTTGACCGAGGATTTATCGGCCGAGACGTATTTGATCAGCAGGATGTTCGGCTCGTCCATGTAATCGCAGTTGAAGTCGAGCCCGGCCTCGTAGTTGCCGCCCGACAGCGCCGCCTGGTAGAGCTTGGTTTCGAGCTGCGCGTGCTCGACGTTGAGCCCGATCTGCCGCCATTGGTCGATCAGGAACACGCCGACCGGGGTGTACGGCATCGGCACGTTGCGGTTGGTGAGCTTGAACTTGAGGTCGGGAACTCCCGCGTCCTTCAAGAGCTTCTTCGCCTCGTCGCGGGACTTCTTGATGTCCTTGCCGAAGCCCGGGAGCTGCATCAACTCCGACTCCTTCGCCGCCAGTTCGTAGCCGGGGCGCAGCACGCCGCCGACGTCGCGCACCAGCGCGATCTTGGAGAGCGCCTGCGAACCCTGCCAGCGGTCGATGGCGAGCGAAAGCGCCTTGCGCACGCGGGCGTCGTTGAACGGCTTCTTTTCGGTGTTGAAGCCGACCACCAGGTTGCAGACCCAGGGCGTTTCGACGACCGTGATCTTGTCGCCGAGCGCGGCCTTGAGCTTGTCGCGATTGGCCGGCGATTGGCCGCGGAATTCGACCAGCACCTCGCCGGCTTGCAGCGCGTTCACCATCGCCGCGCCGCCGATGAAGACGGCGCGAAAGCCGTCGAGATAAGGCTTGCCCGGCTCGAAATAATCGGCGAAGCGTTCGCCGATCCAGTGCGAGCCCGCGGTGTGGCCGGCGAACTTGAACGGCCCGGTGCCGAGGATGTTCTTTTCCGGGAACTTCGGGTCCTGCTTGAGCTTGGCCGCGCTGTAGATGCAATCCCACGGCGAGGCGAACTGGGCGAGCATGCCCGCGTTCGCCGTCTTGAGCTTGAAGACGACGGTCAAGGGATCGGGCGTCTCGATCGCGCCGATGTCGGCGTAGGACGCACGGCGGATGCTGATCACGCCCGGGGGCGGGTTGACGATGCGCTCGTAGCTCGCCTTGACGTCCGCCGAGGTCAGCGCCGATCCGTCGTGGAACTTGACGTTGGGTTTCAGCTTGAAGGTGAACGCGAGGTTGTCCGGAGACACCTGCCAAGACTGCGCCAAATCGCCGACGACCGCCGGATATTTCTTGTCGTCGAACTTGAGCAGGGTCGAATAGTGCGGCCGAACCGGATGGATGAAGGCGAACGAGGTGTTCTTGTGGCAATCGTAATCGGGCGGCTCGGCCGAAACCGCGAACTTGAGGATGCCGCCTTTCTTCGGAGCCTGGGCCTCGGCCGAGGCGGGCAGCAGCAGGGCCGCGGCGGCGGCGGCGGCGACAACGGCTAGATGAAGTTTCATAGCGGACAACCTCCCAGTGCGTTTGTTATGGGCCTCGTCATTGCAGCAACAGACAGGCCGCGTAGTGACCGGAGCCGATCTCCCTCAGCTCCGGCACAGTCACTTTACAGTCTCCGGTCGCCCGCGGGCAACGGGTACTGAAGACGCAGCCCGAGGGCGGGGAAAGCGGGCTCGGCACCTCGCCCGCGAGAATCGTGTGCGGCCGGCGCTTTTCCGCTTCCGGGTCGGGCGTGGGCGCGGCGGCGAGCAGCGCCTGGGTATAGGGATGGGCGGGCGAATCGTAGAGCTCGTCGCGATCCGCGACCTCCATGATCCGTCCGAGATACATGACCGCGACCCGGTGCGCGATGTGCCGCACCACCGCCAGGTCGTGGGCGATGAACAGATAGGCGAGACCGAAGTCCGCCTGCAAATCCTCGAGCAGGTTGATGATCTGCGCCTGGATCGAGACGTCGAGCGCCGAAACCGGCTCGTCGCAGACGATGAAGGACGGATTCATGGCGAGCGCGCGGGCGATGCCGACGCGCTGGCGCTGCCCGCCCGACAATTCGTGCGGATAGCGTTCCGCCATGTACGAAAACAGGCCGACGCTGACGAGAAGATTGGCGACGCGCTCCTTCGCCGCCTTGCGGCCCTCGACCAGGCGGTGCACCTGCAACGGCTCGGCGATGATCTGGCCCACGGTCATGCGCGGATTGAGCGAACTGTACGGATCCTGGAACACCGCCTGCACGCGCCGGCGCATCGCCTTGATCTCCGCCGCGTCGGATTCGGCGATATCGCGGCCGCCGAACAGGACCCGCCCCGCCGTCGGCTTCTCCAGATTCAAGATCAAACGGCCGACCGTCGTCTTGCCGCACCCGGACTCGCCGACCAGGCCGAGCGTGCGGCCAGGGGGCACGGCGAAAGAAACCTCGCTGACCGCGCGCACCACCGCGGTCCCGCCGCCGAAGCCTTTCGCCTTGACCGCGAAATGCTTGGCAAGGTCCTTGACCTCGATCAGCGGGGTCTCGGGGCGCGCGGGCGAATCCCCGCGCGCGTTAGATGATGCGCCCTGATCCCCGCCTCCGCGGGGAGGGCGCGCGGACGCCGGAACGGCGGCGGGGCGCGCGGGCGGCGCTAGTTCATGCACGTGCCAGCAGGCGGCGCGATGATCGGGGCCTAAGTCTTCGAGCGGGGGAACCTCGTTCCGGCAAATATCGGTCGCGGCGAAGCAGCGTTCGGCGAAGCGGCAGCCCGCGGGCGGGTCGAGCAGGTTGGGGGGCAGGCCGTCGATGGTTTCGAGCCGGGCGGTGCGCGGCCGGTCGAGGCGGGGGACCGAGCGCATCAGGCCCTGGGTGTAGGGATGGCGCGGCGCCGCGAACAGGCGGTCCGCCGGGGCCTGTTCGGCGAGGCGGGCCGCGTACATGACGTTGACCCGGTCGGCGTAGCGCGCGACGACGCCGAGATTGTGGGTGATGATGACCAGCGCGATGCCGAGATCGCGCGAGAGGTTCTTCATCAACTCCAGGATTTGCGCCTGAATCGTCACGTCGAGCGCGGTGGTCGGCTCGTCGGCGATGATCAGCTTGGGATTGCAGGCGAGCGCGATCGCGATCATGGCCCGCTGGCGCATGCCGCCGGAGAACTGGTGCGGATACTGGTCGAGCCGCCGGTCGCCGTCGGGA
>MIAC01000131.1:256-2407 GCA_001830475.1 Rhodospirillales bacterium RIFCSPLOWO2_12_FULL_67_15 | reverse complement strand
CGCGGCCCTGGAACAGCACGCGGCCCCCGACGATCCGTCCCGCGGGCTTGGCGAGCAGGCGCATGACGGCGAGCGCGGAAACCGACTTGCCGCAGCCGGATTCGCCCACCAGCGCCACCACCTCGCCGGGCCGGACCCGGTAGGAAATGCCCTCGACCGCGCGCACGACGCCGCGGCTGGTGACGAAGTGGACGTGCAAGTCCTCCACTTCGAGCAGGTAAGGGGATTCCGCCGGCGCGGCGCCGGATGGGGCAGGGGAAGACGAAGGCGGAAAGAGGTTCATCGGCGTTCGATTACCGGTTCGACCCGCAAAGAGACGGCCAGTTTCGGCGCTCAAACAAGACCGGTCAATCGTATTGTATGCACTATTTTTGTGCGCATTTGCGGCGGTGGTTGCGGGTCGATTCAATCGCGGCCATCATCGATGGTCATGGACCTCCAGCCGCGCGCCGGCCGTTTGCTCGGACTGAATCCGGAAGGCTTCCACCGTATCGCCTACGTCGAGTGGGGCGACGCCTACGCGGAGCGCGTCGTCGTTTGCGTGCACGGCCTCACGCGCCAGGGACGGGATTTCGATTTTCTCGCCCATGCGCTCGCGACGCGCGGCTTCCGCGTCGTCTGTCCCGACGTGGCCGGACGTGGCCTGAGCGACCGGCTGCCCGATCCCAAGCATTATGCCGCGCCCCAATACCTGGCCGACATGACGGTTCTGATCGCGAGGCTCGGGGTCGAGCGGGTGGACTGGGTCGGCACCTCCATGGGCGGACTGATCGGGCTGTTGCTCGCCGCCCAGCCCCACACGCCGATTCGCCGCCTGGTGCTGAACGACATCGGACCCTTCATCGCCAAGGCGGCGCTGCAAAACATCGCCGCCTATCTCGGCGCCGATCCGCTTTTTCCCGACCTGGCGGCGGCGGAGGCCTACGTGCGCGACGTGCATTCGGGCTTCGGGCCGCTCACCGAGGAAGGGTGGAGGCACCTCGCGCTTCACAGCGTGCGCGCGGAGCCGGGCGGATACCGGCTCCGCTACGATCCCGCGCTGGCGGGGCCGTTCCGCGCCACGGCCGAGGCGGACGCCGATCTGTGGGCGGCGTGGACCAAGGTCCGGGCGCCGGTCCTGGTGCTGCGGGGCGAGCTTTCCGAGGTGCTCGGCGCCGAAACCGCGCGCCTGATGGCGACGGGCGGGCCGGACGGGGCGGGGCCCAAGGCCGAGATCGTCCCGTTTTCCGGGGTCGGCCATGCGCCCTCGCTGATGGGCGAGGACCAAATCGGCAAGGTGGCGGATTGGCTCGGGAAAGAAGCTCCCTAACCGGTCGCAAATAAGGGTTTACCCCCTCTTTGCGGAAGGGGGGCGACTCCTTATGTTGTGCGGAAGCAATCGGATTTGACGCCCGGCCTGCCCTCGCGCAAGCGAGGGAAGCGCCCTAAGTCGCGGAGAACCCCTAGAGCATGATCTTCCCATATAGAACCGCCTGCGCCGGAGGGATTTTGCGTCGCGGGCAGGAGAAGGGCGAAGCGCGTAGCCTGGCCTACGCGCAAGCCCTTGGACGAACCCGCGCCGCAAAAGCCCCCGGCCCTTCGGGTTGCGCTGGTCGAAACGCCGAAGGCGTTTCGACGGCGCCCGTTCGACCGCGCTGCGGTCGAACCGTTGCGCCGCTCGACCGATGCGGAGGCATCGCTCTTCGCGGCGCGCCTGGCGGATCGCCTCGCAATGGCGCAACGCAGACGATTCCATATGGGAAGATCATGCTCTAATGGCCCAAGCCCTTGCCCCCGCCCGCGGCGGCGAAATCGTTGCTCCCAACCGGCAGCAGGACTTCGTGACTTTCATCGTCGGCACGCAATTGTTCGGGATTCCGGTCCTCAAGGTCCAGGACATCCTGAAGCCGGCGAAAATCGCCCATATCCCGCTCGCGCCGGCCGAGGTGAGGGGCTCGATCAACCTGCGCGGCCGGATCGTGACCGTGATCGACGTGCGCACCCGGCTCGGCCTGCCCCCGCGCGGCGACGGCAAGTCCGACGACAACATGGCGGTCACGGTCGAGAACGGTCCGGATCTCTACACCCTGCTGGTGGACAAGATCGGCGACGTCGTCAGCCTGTCGAACGATCTCTACGAGAACAATCCGGGCACGCTCGACGCGCGCTGGC
>MIAC01000131.1:0-172 GCA_001830475.1 Rhodospirillales bacterium RIFCSPLOWO2_12_FULL_67_15 | reverse complement strand
AAAGCTAACCCCTGCCGGAGAGAAGCTTGGCCGCCTCGAGCGCGTGATAGGTGAGGATGGCGTCGGCGCCGGCGCGCTTGAACGCCGTGAGCGTTTCCATCATCGCGCGCTCATAATCGAGCCAGCCGTTCAGTCCGGCGGCCTTGAGCATCGCGTATTCGCCGCTGACGTT
>MIAC01000130.1:12010-14080 GCA_001830475.1 Rhodospirillales bacterium RIFCSPLOWO2_12_FULL_67_15 | reverse complement strand
CTCGGTACGATCTATTTCTTGTTCCTGGTGTACCGTACGTTCACTTCGAAGGAGACGTGCCCCGCCAATCCGTGGGGGCAGGGCGCAACCACGCTGGAATGGACGGTGCCCTCGCCGGCGCCCTTCCATACCTTCGAGGAAACGCCCCGGATCGCCGTCCAAACCGCGCACTGAAAAAAGCGCGCGCAAAGCACGAGAACCTCATGGTCGAAGCCCGCCGCCGCAATCTCGCCGCCGCTGCCCTCCTGTTCGGGACGGCGGCCGGCATGGCTGGGCTCGCCTATGCCTCGGTCCCTCTTTACCGGTTGTTCTGTCAGGTGACCGGGTTCGGCGGGACGACCCAGGTGGCGACGCAGGCGCCGGGCGCCGTCGCCGGGCGCACGATCACGGTGCGCTTCGACGCCAACGTGGCGCGCGATCTGCCGTGGCGGTTCGAGCCGGCCGCCGCCGCGGTCGAGGCGCGCGTCGGCGAGAGTGTGCTCGCCTTTTACCGGGCACGGAACGTTTCCGACGCTCCCGTGACCGGCACCGCCACCTTCAACGTCACGCCGCACAAGGCGGGGCCGTTCTTCGCCAAGGTCGAATGCTTCTGCTTCGCCGAGCAGACGCTCGCCCCGGGCGAGACGGTGGACCTGCCGGTCTCTTTTTTCATCGACCCCGAGATCCTGGAAAGGCCCGAGGCGAAAGACCTCGGCGAAATCACGCTGTCCTACACCTTCTTCCGCGCGATCCCGGCCAATCGCGGCTGACGCCTAAGTTCACAAAGCAACGGAGCTGAGACATGTCGAGCCCATCCACGACCCAGAAACATCCCTGGCACATGGTCGATCCGAGCCCGTGGCCGGCGGTGGGCGCGGTTGCCGCCCTGCTCATGGCCTTCGGACTCATCTGGTTCGCGCACGAGGGGCCGATTTGGGTGTTCCTCGGCGGCGCGGCCTTGATGATCGTGACGTTCTGGGGCTGGTGGCGCGACGTCATCGCCGAAGGCACCTTCCAGGGTCATCACAGCGATTCCGTGTCCACCGGCTTGCGCTTGGGCATGATCTTGTTCATCGCCTCGGAAGTGATGTTCTTTTTCGCCTTCTTCTGGGCGTTCTTCCATTCCTCGATGCCGATCTTCAGCAAGGTCGCGGCGACCGCGTGGCCGCCCGAAGGCGTGCGTCCGCTTTACACCTGGAGCCTGCCGTTCCTGAACACGCTGATCCTGCTCAGCTCGGGCGCCACCGTGACCTACGCCCACCATGCGCTGCGCAAGGGCGACCGGAGGAACACCGTGATCGGGCTCGCGCTGACCATCGCGCTGGGCGCTCTCTTCACCGCGATCCAGGCCTACGAATACGGACACGCCGCGTTCAAGTTCAAGGACGGCATCTATTCGTCCACCTTTTACATCGCCACCGGCTTCCACGGCGCGCACGTCATCATCGGCACCTGCTTTTTGATCGTGTGCCTGTTCCGGGCGGCGAAGGGGCACTTCACGCCGGAAAAGCACGTCGGCTTCGAGGCCGCCGCGTGGTATTGGCACTTCGTCGACGTGGTCTGGCTGTTCCTCTTCACCTTCATCTATTGGTGGGGAGCTGCCGGATACAAAGGTCCGTATTGAGCGGGCCCAGCCCCTCCGGACCCGGAACCGACGTTCCCCAGACCGGCGCCGGCGACGTCACGGTCACCGGCGTTATTTTTCGGGGGCTTCGTGGACGCTGTCCCCGCTGCGGCCGGGGGGCGCTGTTCGACGGGTACCTGCGCATCGTCGATCGCTGTTCCGCCTGCGGGCTCGGCTTCGGCGGTCACGACGTCGGCGACGGCGCGATTGTCTTCGTGATTTTCGTCCTCGGCTTCGCGGTGGTTGGGGCCGCGCTCGCGGTCGAACTCGCCTACCAGCCGCCGTTGTGGCTGCACGCCGCCCTTTGGGGACCGGCGGTCCTCGGCGGGGCGCTGCTCCTGCTTCGCCCGGCCAAAGGAGTGACGGTGGCGCTGCAATACCGCTTCCGTTCGACCGAGGAGCCGCCCCGGCCGGGGGGAATCTGACGGGGGTCCGCATCTTCGGGCCCGCTTGAAATCGCGGGCGGG
>MIAC01000130.1:1094-11930 GCA_001830475.1 Rhodospirillales bacterium RIFCSPLOWO2_12_FULL_67_15 | reverse complement strand
GTGGTTCCCGTGGACGCCTCGGGGCGCTGGCTCGCCGCCGCCTGGATGGATCTGCGCCGGACGCCGGGCCTCAGCCTCGGTTACGGCGCCGTGTTCGTCGTCGTGAGCTTCGCGCTCTCCTTCGGCCTCGCCGCCCTCGACCTCGGCTCGCTGATCCTGCCGCTCGCCGGCGGGTTCGTGCTGATGGCGCCTCTCCTGGTTGTCGGATTTTACGAAATCAGCCGCCGGCTCGAATCCGGCGAGACCCCTTCCGTGGGCACGGTCGCGCGCGCCAGCTATGCCAACATCGGGCAGGTGGGGGCGATGGGCGCCGTCCTGATGATGGTCTTTCTCGTCTGGACGCTGCTCGCCCTGGTGCTCTTCGCTCTCTTCTATGGCCAGAACCCGCCGTCCTTGGACCGGTTCGTCGAGGAAATCGTCTTCTCGGTTCGCGGCGCGATGTTCCTCGCGCTCGGGACGGCGGTGGGGGCGGTGCTCGCCGCCCTGGTCTTTACCATCAGCGCGTTCTCGTTTCCGCTGCTGGTGGACCGGCCGGTGGACGTCGTCGCCGCGATCGCCGTCAGCGCCGCGGCCGTGCGCGCGAACTGGCGGGTGATGTTCGGCTGGGCGGCGCTGATCGTGATTCTGACCGGGGTCGGGTTCTTCACCCTCTTTTTCGGCCTCGCGGTGGTGATGCCGCTGCTCGGCTACGCCACCTGGCACGCCTACCGGGACGTGATCCAACCGCATTAACCTTGGCGCCGATCCTGCGCGCGTTTGGCGGCGGCGGGCCCTTTGGCGTATCCTTGCCCTCCGGTATGAGCTCCATGAACGAGCATTCGCGCAAGACGGCCCAAACGGACGTTCCGCTGGAAGTTCCGGCGAAGTCTTCGTCCGCCTCCGATCAACGTCCGACGCTCGCCCAGCGGCTTGCCGCCGTGACCGCGGCTTCGGCCGAGCGGGCGGAGGAGGACGCGGAATTCCAGATCCCGCACCCGGCGGTGGTGGGCAAGACCCTCATCGCGCTCGCCGACGCGCTGGGCCACGACCCGGCCCGCTTGGCCTCGGCGCAGGCCGAGCTCTGGGGTTCCTACGCGCGGCTCTGGCGCGCTTACGCCGCCAAGCTTGCCGACGGCAAGGGCGAGACGGTGGCCGAGCCCGCTCCCGACGACCGCCGCTTCAAGGACGACGCCTGGACCGAGGTGCCCGCCTTTGATTTTCTCAAGCAGGCGTATCTCCTCGGGGCGCGGTGGCTGCAAGGCCTGCCCAAACTCGCCCGCGACCTCGATCCCGCCGCCCGGCGCAAGGCGGAGTTCTACCTGCGCCTGATCGCGGACGCGCTGGCGCCGACCAACTTCGCCGCCACCAACCCCAGGGTCCTGCGCGCGACCGCCGAGCAGAAGGGCGCGAACCTGGTCCGCGGCCTCGACCAGTTCCTCGGCGATCTGGAGAAGGGCGAGGGCCGGCTCCGGATCTCGATGACCGATCCGGCGGCGTTTCGCCTGGGCGAGAACATCGCCACGACGCCGGGCAAGATCGTCTTTCGCAACGCCCTGATGGAATTGATCCAGTATCAGCCGCTGACCGCGGAGGTCGCCCGCCGGCCGCTCCTGGTCGTGCCGCCCTGGATCAACAAGTACTACGTTCTCGACTTGCAGCCGAAGAACTCGTTTCTCAGATACGCGGTGGAACAGGGACAGACGCTCTTCGTCGTCTCCTGGGTCAATCCCGACGAATCGCTCGCCCGCAAGAGCTTCGACGACTACCTGCGCGAGGGGCCGATCGCCGCGTTGGACGCGATCGCCAAGGCCACCGGCGAGAGCGAAATCAACCTGCTCGGCTACTGCATCGGCGGCACGCTCGCGGCCTGCACCGCGGCGTGGCTGGCGGCGAAAAAGGACCGCCGCCTCGCCTCGCTGACCCTGCTCACCGCCATGCTCGACTTCACCGACGCGGGCGAGCTCGCCGTCTTCATCGACGAGGATCAACTCGCGCGCCTGGATGCGCACATGGACCGCAAGGGCTATCTCGACGGCCACCAGATGGCGCGGGTCTTCAACCTGATGCGCGACAACGACCTGATCTGGTCGTTCGTTGTCAACAATTACCTGCTCGGACGCGAACCGCCGCCGTTCGACATTCTCTATTGGAACGCCGACAGCACCCGCATGCCGGCGATGATGCACAAGTTCTACCTGCGCAAGATGTACCTGGAGAACAAATTGATCGAGCCCGGCGCGCTCGCGCTCGACGGCGTGTCGCTCGACCTCGGCCGGATCGGGGTTCCGGCCTATGTGCTCGCGACGCGCGAGGACCACATCGCGCCGTGGACGTCGGTCTATGCGGCGACACGGCTGTTGTCGGGACCGGTCCGCTTCGCGCTCGCCGCCTCGGGCCATATCGCGGGGGTCGTCAACCCGCCGGCGGCGAACAAGTACGGCTACTGGCTGAACGCGAAAACGGCGAAGGCCCCGGCGGACTGGTTCGCGGGCGCCACGCGCCACGAGGGCTCGTGGTGGACCGATTGGATGCAGTGGCTCGGAGGTTTCGGCGGCGGCAAACTCGCCGCGCGCGTCCCCGGGCAGGGTGGGCTGAAGGCGCTCGGCGATGCTCCCGGTAATTATGTCCGGGTGCGGAGCTGAACAGTCTTTCCGCGCGCCTGGACGGGTTGCTTAGGCTCCACGGCCAAGAGGTTCGGCTGGGGTTTCACCAAGGGGGGCAGGGCCGCGAACTTGTGCAACGTCTTTTTCAGATTCTTCTCGCGTTTCCTGACTCGGTGGGCGTGCCAGCCGATGACGAGGCCGGCGGCGTAATGCCGTTCGGCGGCCGCGGCGGAACCGGAATTGGCCGTGAGCCGGGCGAGGAGCCGGCGTCCGAGCACGATGTCGTTGAGCGCGCCGAGCGCGTCCTGGAGATCGGTGAGAGCTTTCAGCCATCTCTCGACGCGGCGGCGGGCAAAGAGGGATCCGAGCAGATCGACGGCATAGCGCAGGCGCTTGACCCGGATGCGCAGGCGATGACGTTCGTCCTCGCTCATGTCGTCGAACCGCCGGCCCGCGGCCGCGATCTTGCGCCGGCGCCTGGAGATCAGTTGCCATGCCAGGGCGCGAACCGGCTTTCCCGCCTGGGCGTCCGCAACCGGTTGGCGCGAGGAAGGTGTACCGCCCGCCGCCCAAGTGGCGAGCGCGGCGACGAGCCGAACATATCGCTTAGAGCGGATCGCGGCCGCGGCCTCGGCGTAGGCCGCGTCGCGGGCCCGCTCGGCCTCGGCGCGTAAGGATCGGAGGGCGGCGTCGTTCTTATGATGGTCCGTCACCGGACGCAGGATTTCATCGAGAAAGACATCCCAGTCGCGGGCGCCGGCCAGTCGGTTGAGAAGCCACTTGCCCTCCTGGGAGAAAAAATTCTTCCGCCGCGCCGGAAAGGTATCCGCAAACAAGCGAATGATGGAACGCAACCTTCTCAGCGCCACCCGCAACTGATGGGCGCCTTCCGGGTGGGCGCGGGCGAGCAGGCACGCTTCGTTGCCGCGCAGATGCGCGAGACACGCCGCCGCGATGAGAGAACGGGCCTCGCCCGTCGTCGCGTCAGGCTCGAGTTTGACGGGGATGGCCTTGCGCCATGCAAGGTTCGGCGCGGGCTGCGGGATCGGTGGCGCGGTCTTGATCTTGGCCGCCGGGCGCGCCGGCGGCGGAAGGGCACGGCGCTGCAGCGCGGCGCGGCCGCGCGCGGGCGAATCCCCGCGCGCATTATATGTTGCGCCCCTATCGGGGCGATCGGGCGCGAAGGCGTTCGGCGGAGAAATCATGGCCAAGGGGGGAGTTTCCGGTAACGCCGATTTTAACGATTTACTTTACAAACATGACCTAGGTCCGGCGAGAGCGAAAACAAGCGTGATATTTCAGGAATTTAGGGGGCAGTTCGGGCATCCCCGGCCCGCCGCCGCGGGCGGCCGAGCGAAATTGCCGAAAAGCGGGGTTTCCGGGCATATTGAGCTCACCCGAAATTCCGGATGAGCGGCGGAAACGATGACGACCCTGCGCGCGGCGAGCCGCGATGAAGCGATGGAGCTTGTGGCGGCGCTCGGCCGGGACTTCGTCTCGACGCTCGATATCGAACGCACGCTCGCCAGCGCGCTCCGCCGCATCGCCGACCATGTCGGGGCCGAAGCCGGCTCGCTCTTCATGCTGGAAGCGGCGGGAAAGACGCTGCGCTGCCACGCCTCGGTCGGGCCGACGGACATCGTCGGTCTCACCATCGCCGCCGATCAAGGCATCGCCGGGCGCGCGGTCCAACGCAATATCGGCGAAATCGTCCGCGATGTCAGCCGGGACCCCCAGTTCAACCGCTCGGTGGACCAGAAGACCGGCTTCACCACCCGTTCAATCCTGTGCGCGCCGCTCAGCGTCAAGGACGAGCGCATCGGCGCGATCCAATTGATCAACAAGCGCGGCGGCGACGGACTGTTCGACGGCGACGATCTGAACCTGCTCGCGGTGCTGGCGTCTTCGGCCGCGCTCGCCATCCTGAACGCGCGCATGGCGGCCAAGCTGGTCGAACAGGAGCGCGTCCGCCGCGAGCTCGAACTCGCCGCCGAAATCCAGCGCTCGCTCCTGCCCGAGGCGGAGGCGGACGATTTTCCCGTCCACGGCATCAATCGTCCGGCGCGCACGGTTTCGGGCGACTTCTTCGATTTCTTCCCCCTCGCCGACGGGCGCATCTGCTTCGCCCTCGGCGACGTGTCCGGCAAGGGCATGAACGCGGCGCTCCTGATGGCCAAGGCGGCGAGCCTGTTCCGCTGCCTCGGCAAGACCATCCACCAGCCGGGCCGCCTGCTCGCCCAGATCAACGCCGAGATCGCGGAAACGGCGACGCTCGGCATGTTCATCACCATGGTGGTCGGAATCTACGATCCCCGGACCGGGATCCCCCGTTTCAGCAACGCCGGCCACGAGCCGCTCCAGCTCTACGCTCCCGACGGCTCGTTCACCGAGTTTCAAGCGGAAATGCCCCCGGTTGGGGTCGTCGTCGGCGAGCCGGAGCAATCGTTTCCCGAGATTGCGGTCCCGCTCGGCGGCGGGGCGCTTTATGCCTTCACCGACGGCGTGACCGAGGGCTATCTCGAAACCGGCAAGGAACTCGGTCTTGCCGGCCTCAAGGAGTTCTTGGCCCGGAACGCTTCCGAGGCCGTGCCCCGGCGGCTTTTGCGCGTGGCCGAGGCGCTGACCCAATCCCAGACCAGCTTGCGCGACGACGTGACCCTGCTCGCGGTCGACGACCGCGCCGCCGCCGCGCAACGCGCGAGCCGGCCGGCGCCCGCGCCGCCCGCGTTCGATCCGTCCCCGGTCACGGTTCTCCGCCTGCACGTTCCGGCCGTCGCCGACCGGCTGCGCCTGATCCGGACCGCGGTCGGCGAAGCGAGCCGGCTGGTCGGCTGTTCCGAGCACGTCGCCCGGGACGTGACGCTCGCGGTCGACGAGGCTTGCCAGAACATCATCCGTCACGCCTACAAGGATCTCCCGGAAGGCGAAATCGTCGTCGAAATCGTCCGGGAAAGCGGCAAATTAATCATATTTCTCAAGGACTTCGCTCCGACCATCGATCCCAAGACCGTGCGCCCGAGAAATCTTGAAGATATCCGCCCCGGCGGGCTTGGCACCCATCTAATCCGGGAGATAATGGACGAAGTCGCGTTCCTCGAGCCGCCGCTCGCCGGCGGCAACGTGCTGCGTTTGGGGAAGCGGATTGCGTAACGGGAAGGACGGGCGATGAAACACCAGATCAAGGAAGATAACGGGGCGCTGGTCGTCGCGCTCGAGGGCGACGTCGATCTCAAGACTTCGCCCGATGCGCGCAAGATCCTGCTCGATGCCGTCACGCGCAATCTGCCGATGGTCGTGGACCTGTCGGGGGTTCTTTACATCGACAGTTCCGGCGTCGCCTCGCTGATCGAGGCGTTCCAGAAAGCGCGCAAGTCCGGCCACAAATTCGTGCTCGCGGCGGTGAGCGAAAGCGCGCTGCGCGTCCTCAACCTCGCGCGCATGGACAAGGTCTTCGCCATCTGCCCGAGCGTGGCCGAAGGCCTCGCCAAGGTCCGCTGAACGCGCGCATGGCCAGCAACTCTCAGACGTCTTCCATTACGGCCACGATCGAAAAGATCGGCCGCACGACCGTCACCGCGGTCGAGGAGATCGGCAACGGCGGCGCGCTGATCTTCGAAAGCCTCTATTGGCTGGTGATGGGCCGCCGGCTGCGCCAGCCGGTCCGGCTTCCGTCGATCTTCGCGCAGATGATGGAAATCGGCATCCACGCGATCCCGATCGTCGCCCTGATGGCGGCGACCATCGGCGTCATGCTGGCGATCCAGGGCATCCATACGCTCCGCATCTTCGGCGCGGAGTCGCGCGTGACCATCGGGATCGCGCTCTCGATCACCCGCGAATTCGCGCCGCTGATCACCGGCATCCTGGTCGCCGGGCGGTCGGGCTCGGCGCTGGCGGCGCGGATCGGAACCATGAAGATCAACCAGGAGATCGACGCCCTCTACGTCATGGGCATCAATCCGGTGCGGTTCCTGGTGGTGCCGGCGCTGCTCGGCACGGTGATCATGGTCCCGTGCCTGACCTTCTTCAGCGATATCGTCGGGCTGTTCGCCGCCGGCCTTTACGTCAACGCCGAACTCAGCATATCCATGGCGGCCTATTTCGACGAGGTCCGCGAAATCCTCACCACCGACCACCTCATGCACGGCCTCTCGAAAAGCGCCATCTTCGCCGTCCTGATCGCGGTCATCGGCGTCGTCAACGGGGCGGCGGTGACCGGCGGCGCCGAGGGGGTCGGGCGGGTGACGACCCGGGCCGTGGTCCAGTCCATTTCCGCGATCGTGGTCACCGACATGATCTTCGCCTTCGTCGTGACCCGCTGAACCTTCCGGAACAAGAAACCCACCGTGAATCCGAACATCAATCCCGACCATAAGCTGATCGAGGTCGAGGACCTCGTCACCCACTACGGCAGCCGCATGATCCTCAAGGGCGTCAGCCTGGACGTGCGCGAGGGCGAGATCATGGTGATCATGGGCGGTTCCGGCTCGGGCAAGAGCACGCTGCTGCGCCACTTGATGGCGCTCGAACGGCATACCTCGGGCACCATTCGCATCCTCGGCGAGGACATCGCCCGGCTCGGGACGCGCGAGCTGGTCGAGTTGCGCACCAATACCGGCGTCGCCTTTCAGGGCGGCGCGCTGTTCAGTTCGATGACGGTCGGCGAAAACATCATGCTGCCGCTCTACGAGCACACCGACCTCGACCGCAAGACCATGGAGATCATGGCGCGGATGAAGCTCGAAGTCGTCAGCCTGGCGGGGTTCGAGAACCTGATGCCGTCGGAATTGTCGGGCGGCATGATCAAGCGCGCGGCGATGGCCCGCGCGATCGTCATGGACCCCAAAATCCTGTTCTGCGACGAGCCTTCGGCCGGGCTCGACCCGGTCGTCTCCTCGGCGCTCGACGAACTGATCCTGCGCCTGCGCGACGCCATGCGTATGAGCGTCGTCGTAGTCACCCACGAACTCGAAAGCGTGTTCAAGATCGCCGACCGCGTCACCGTCCTCGATCAGGGCAAAATCCTGTTCATCGGCACGTTGGACGAGCTCCGGGCGAGCCCGAGCGAGCGGATTCAGAACCTGCTCAACCGGCGCCCCGAGGACGCCGACCTCGACGTCGACGCCTATCTCACCCGGCTCACCGGCGAAACCGTTCCCGGGGCGGCCAGCTTATGAAAGGCAGCCGTCTCAACTACTTCGCGGTCGGCCTGTTCGTGATCGCCGCCGTCGTCGGATTGGTGGTTGCGGTCGCGGTCTTGAGCGGGCGGACCGGCGCGACCGAGGACTACTACGCCGTCTATCGCAACGTCACCGGCGTCAAGTTCGGGACCCAGGTCATGTACGAGGGCTATCCCGTCGGCCAGGTGGAAACCGTGACCCCCGTCCCCGAGGCGGGCGGCATGAGCTTTCGCGTCAACTTCGCGGTCCGCCAGGGCTGGCGCATCCCCGAGGACAGCGTCGCGACCATCGCCGCGCCGGGGCTCTTGTCGGCGATCACCATCAGCATCCAGGCGGGCAAGAGCGCGAACGCCCTCAAGCCCGGCGGCCAGGTCAGGAGCCAGGAGGCGGCCAATATTTTCGCCATGGTGTCCTCGGTCGCGGGCGATCTCGGCGTGCTCGCCGAGCAGAACGTCAAGCCGCTGCTCGCCAACTTGAACCAGATCGCCGCCGAGATTCTCGCCATCCTCGACAAGGACGGCAAGAACCTGGTGCGCAACGCCGCGGCGATGGTCGAGGACATCAACGCGCGGATTCCGGTCATCGCCGGGAACGTTCAGGAATTCACCGACCGGATGAAGAAGAACAGCGATGAGATCAGCGAGCTGCTCTCGCCCGAGAACCGCGAAAAGCTCGACCGCACCATCGCCAATCTCGATCAGGCGACCAAGAACCTGGAGCAACTCGCGGCCCTCTCCCGCAGTGTCGTTTCCGACAATCGCGGCGACATCCGCTACGTCGTCGAATCGGTCACCCGCCACGTCGAGGCGATCAACCAGAACCTCGAAGGCGCGGCGCGCAATATGCTCGAATTCAGCCGTCAGATCCGCCAGAATCCGGGCCTGTTGATGGGCGGCACGCCGCCCAAGGACACCGCGCCGGTGCGCTGAACGCCGGGCGCCGCAAGGGAGTGACGCGACGATGAAAGACCTGACTCGACCGGCTGCGGCCGCGACGTTGGCGTTGGCGCTCGCGCTCGCCGCGTGCGCCCAACCCGAAGTGCCGAGCGACAGCTACTACCGCCTGCAAGTCGCCTCGCCCGCGCCGCGGCCCGCGCCCGTCTTCAAGGGCACGATCGAGGTCAATCGCTTCGTCGCCGACGGGCTCGTCGCCGGCCGGCCGATCGTCTACTCCGAGCCGAACCAGCCCCATCGCGTCCGGGAATACAACTATCACTTCTGGATCGAGCCGCCGACGGTCCTGCTCCGCGACCAGCTGGTCGCGTTTCTCCGCGCCGGAAAATTCGCCGACACGGTGACCACGCCGGAGGTGCGCATTCCCGCCGACTACGTCCTCACCGGGCGGATCATCCGGCTCGAGAAGATCGACGGCGCCGCGCCCCAGGGCGTGCTCGAACTCGAACTCGGAGTGCGCCGCGCCGACGGCAAACTCGTCTTCCTCGACGTTTACAAGATGGAAGTCGCCGCCGAGAACAATTCGGTCGAGGCGGCGGTCAGGGCGCTGAACAAGGCCCTCGATGCGGCCTACGCCAAGTTCGCCGCCGATCTCGCGCGCAAGTGAGCGGCGGCAAGACTCTCGCCGGCGATATCGTTCGCCTGACCATCGAAGGCTTGGGCGGCCTCGGCGACGGGATCGGAAGACACCATGGCATCCCCGTCTATATCCCGCTCGCGGCGCCCGGCGATGTCGCCGACGTTCTGATCGGGGGATCGCGCGGCGACGGCGTTGCCGGCCGCCTGATGACGCTGGTGCGGGCGGGCGAAACCCGGCGCCCGCCGCCGTGTCCCTATTTTGGCGCGTGCGGCGGCTGCGCGGTGCAACACCTGGCGCCCGAAGTCTATTCCCGCTGGAAGGAGGGGCTCGTCGGCGCGGCGCTTGCCCGCCACGACTTCGCGGCGGAAATCCGGCCGATGCAGGCGCCCGCGCCCGGCGATCCTGCGGCGCAGCGCCGGCGCGCCGTGTTCGCCGCCGAGCGTGGCGACGGCGCGGTCGCGGTCGGGTTCAACGCCCGCGCCACGCGCAAAATCGTTCCCATCGGCCGCTGCCTGTTGCTCACTCCGGCGCTGAACCGCCTGATTGGCCTCTTGCCGGAGTTGATGGGGGCCTTTCTCGCCGATAACGAACGCGGCCAGGCGGCGGTGACGGATCTTGCCGGCTCCGTGGACATCCTGATCGTCGGCCCGCGCCCGCCCGGGCGCGCGGCGCGCGAGCGCATCGCCGCCGTCGCCCAGGCGCACCGCATCGCCCGCGTTTCCTGGCGCGGGGTGAAACACGAAAACGCCGCGCCCGATGCCATCGTCCAACGCGAGCCGTGCCGGGTTTCCTTCGCCGGCGCGACCGTGGACTTTCCCCCGGGCGGATTTCTCCAGCCGAGCGCCTGGGGCGAGGCGACGTTGCAACGGCTGGTGACGGAAGGAATGGGGAAAGCGGCCCGCGTCGCCGACCTCTTCGCCGGGATCGGCACGTTGGCGTTCGCCCTCGCCGGCGCCTGGGGCCGCGAGGCGCGCTGGAAGCTCGCCGCGTTCGAGCGCGATCCCGCGCTCGCGGACGCGCTCCGCCAAGCCGCGAACCGCGCCGGCCTCTCGGGCAAGCTATCGGTCGAAACCCGTGATTTGGACCGCCGTCCGCTCTTGTCCGAAGAGATTGCCGCATTCGACGCGGTGGTCCTCGATCCGCCCCGCACCGGGGCCAAGGCGCAAGCCGAAATCCTCGCCCGCGCCGAAGGACCAAGCCGCGTGGTCATGGTCTCGTGCAACCCGGCCACCTTCGCGCGCGATGCCCGCATCCTCGGCGGCGGCGGCTGGACGCTGGAATACGTGACGCCGGTGGACCAGTTCCTCCATTCGGCGCATCTGGAGCTGGTGGCGGTGTTCGCGCGGGCAAAGCTTCCCCGGCGCGGCCGTTAGAGCATGATCTTCCCATATGGGAAGATCATGCTCTAAAGCTCAGTTGATCGCCGGCGCCGGCTCGGCCATGTGGCGGAAAAGGCCGAGGTCGCGGATGACGATGGTGCGGCGGTCGACGGCGATCAGGCCCTGGCGCCGCCAGCGGCCGAGTTGCTTGTTGACGCTTTC
>MIAC01000130.1:157-955 GCA_001830475.1 Rhodospirillales bacterium RIFCSPLOWO2_12_FULL_67_15 | reverse complement strand
GTATCTTCGACTTTCTGGCCGGTGCGCCTGAGCCGGGCGCACAGCGCGGCCATGAGCCGGATCGAGATGTCGGGATGATCGGCGAGGAAGGGAATGAAATCGCGGCGGTCGATGAACAGGATTTCGCACGCGTCGAGCGCGGTCGCGTCGACCGAGCGCTCGTGACCGTCGAGCAGCGCGATCTCGCCGAAGATTTCGCCCGGTTTGACGATGCCGAAGGTGAGTTCCCGGCCGCTCGCCGCCCGCGCGCCCAGCTTCACGTGGCCGGCCAGCACGGCCATCATGCCGTTGCCGTAATCACCCTTGCGCCAGACGATTTCGCGCGCCGCATAGCGGGTGACGCGCGCGAGCGCGAGCACCTTGTCGAGCTCGGCGCCGGTCAGGTTGGCGAACAGGAAATTGCGCGCGATCAGCGCGCGCCGGGACTCCCAGCCTTTATGTTGCACTGTTTTCTCCCGATCCTCGCGCCCGCCCCGGCCGCGGCCGGGGAACGCCTTGAAAATCCGGTCCGCATCCGCCCTGCGGCGTTTGGGGTCATTTTAGCGGATTTTCGGGAAATGTGAACCGCTTCACACTTTCGCCCGTGGCTTTGAATTACCCTATCGCGGGAGCCGGACATTTCCGGTGATCGGGGGAGACATGGCGAGCGAAACCAGCGCCGGGGCGGCGGCCGCAACATCGGGCGTCCGGGGGCCTTTCGATTTCATTGCCGAGAATATCCGCGCGAGCGGGCGCGACCCGAATCGGGTCCTGATCGGGTTCTTCGCCGCGTGGGCCCTGTTCGCGTTGATCCTTTGG
>MIAC01000130.1:0-133 GCA_001830475.1 Rhodospirillales bacterium RIFCSPLOWO2_12_FULL_67_15 | reverse complement strand
TCCAAGGAGGGCATGGCGGTGCTCGCTATCGTGGTATGGGCGTGCATCATGTGGGTGTCTGAGGCCATGCCGGTCGGCATCACCGGCCTCGCGATCCCGTCGCTGCTGATCCTGACGCGCGCCATCCCCTGGG
>MIAC01000129.1:1469-1868 GCA_001830475.1 Rhodospirillales bacterium RIFCSPLOWO2_12_FULL_67_15 | reverse complement strand
GCCAAGCGTCAGGAAAGCGGCGCCCCAGGCCGAAGCGCTCGTGTTTCCGCCCGCGAGGTCCAGCACCGCACCGAACACCAGCGGAGAAATGAACCCTGCACCGAACCCGAGCATCGAGTGCATCGCCATGGTCGCACCGCGCGCCTCGGGTGGCGAATGCATCACCATGCCGGCAGTCAGCGCCGAGGAGTCGCCCATGACAAGCGCCATGTGCAGCATCGCCAGACCTGCGATCGCATACCACGGCAAGGTGAAAGCGAAACCCAGCAAGCCGGTCAGGACCCCCGAGGCGATCATCGCGATCCCGATCAGGCGCCCCCTGCCGAAGCGCAGCGCGAGTTCGTTGCCCATAATGCTCGCCGGCGAGCCGAACAGGTTGGCGATCGCGGCGATCGCAAT
>MIAC01000129.1:0-1436 GCA_001830475.1 Rhodospirillales bacterium RIFCSPLOWO2_12_FULL_67_15 | reverse complement strand
AATGCGACCAGCCAGGAGCGCGATCCGAACAGTTCCCAGCAGTGCACCGCGTACCCGAGAATGTAGGACCAGACCTGGCGCGCGCGCAGCACCGGCCGGAAATCGAGCAGCGGCGCGGCGTGCCCTGCATAAGATTGGGACGGCGGCATGCCCAGCGTGACCATTGCCGCGGCGATTGCGGGCCCGATCGCCGCGGCTGCGAATGCGGCACGCCAGCCCCACGCATCCGCGACCAGTCCCGAGACCAGGATCGAGACGCTGGTCCCGAGCCCGAAGATGGCCGTGTAGAACGACACTGCCCGGCTTTGCGCCGGGCCGGAGGTGTTATCGGTGAGGACGCGCAGGCCCGGCATATAGGTGCCGGCGATCCCGGCACCGACCGCGGCCTGGCACAGCGCCGCGGTAACGAATCCCTGCGCAAGCAGCGCAAACGCCCCCAGCGCGGCCGCCAGCATCAGGCAGGAGAACAAATAGACCCGACGGGCATCGACGCGGTCGGTAAGACCCGTGAGCAGCGGCACCGCCGCCATGTAGCCCGCGAAGAATGCGCCCGAGACAAACCCCGCCTGCGAGTTGTTGATCTCCCATTCCCGCTGCAGGCGTGGCAGCAGCGTCGCATAGGTCGCAAATCCCGGCATGCTGACCACGTGCGCGGTGCACATCCAGGCGATGTGGCGCGCAGCCGAGCCGCCGGCAGCCCGGCCCGTCATGGTCAGCGGTGCTTGAAGTCGGCCTTGCGCTTCTCGACGAACGCCGTCATGCCTTCCTTCTGGTCTTCGGTGCCGAACAGCGAGTGAAACGTCCGACGCTCGAACAGGATGCCTTCGGTGAGCGGGGTCTCATAGGCGCGATTGATCGCTTCCTTGGCCGCCATGAGCGATGGCAGTGAGAACCCGGCGATCTGTCCCGCGGCCGCGAGTGCCTCCTCGAGGAGCTTCGCTGCCGGCACGACGCGCGACACCAGGCCCGCGCGCTCGGCCTCGGCCGCGTCCATCATCCGCCCGGTGAGCACCAGGTCCATGGCCTTGGCCTTGCCGACGGCGCGCGGCAGCCGCTGCGTGCCGCCCGCGCCCGGGATGGTGCCGATCTTGATCTCGGGCTGGCCGAACTTTGCCGTGTCGCCCGCGATGATAAAATCGCACATCATCGCCAGCTCACTGCCCCCGCCGAGGGCGAACCCCGCCACCGCCGCGATCACGGGCTTCCTCACCGACTTCAACCGCTCCCAGTTGCGGGTGATGTAATTGCTCTTGTAGACGTCCATGTAGGACCAGTCCTTCATTGCGCCGATGTCCGCGCCGGCGGCGAAGGCCTTCTCGTTTCCCGTGAGCACGATTGCGCCGATGCCCTCATCGGCATCGAAACGGGCCAATGCCTCGCCCAGCTCGTCCATCAGCGCATCGTTCAGGGCATTCATGGCCTTGGGACGGTTGAGG
>MIAC01000128.1 GCA_001830475.1 Rhodospirillales bacterium RIFCSPLOWO2_12_FULL_67_15 | reverse complement strand
CGACTTTCGTATTTTGGCGACCATAACAGCCGTGGATGGCCGGGTCTCGCCGCGATCCGCGGCGGCCCGGCCATGACGATCAAAGCTCAAAAAATATGCATAAAATTGCGCCAATATCATTATTTGGCTAATTATTAAGCAATTTCAGAGTTCAAACATTACGTCAGATGATAGGTTTTTGACGTATCTATTTGATATCAAACAAAACATTAACTTCGGCATGGAATCTGCTTTGGGTCGTTGGAATGGCCTTTCCCCCAAACCGAGGGACGGGCGAACTCGAATTCGAGGAGACCCAGGCGATGAAGATGATCATGGCCGTGATCAAGCCCTTCAAGCTCGACGAAACCCGCGAGGCGCTCACGGGGCTCGGCATCGAGGGCATGACCGTGACCGAGGTCAAGGGCTTCGGCCGGCAGAAGGGGCAGGCGGAAATCTACCGCGGCGCCGAATACGCCGTGAGCTTTCTTCCCAAGGTGAAAATCGAGACCGCCGTCCGCGACGACCTGGTGGACGCGGCGGTCGCCGCGATCCGCAAGGCCGCGCTCACCGGCAAGATCGGCGACGGCAAGATCTTCGTCTGGGACATCGGCAAGGCGGTGCGCATCCGCACCGGCGAAACCGACCGCGACGCGCTCTAGACCCATCCAAGGAGATCCCGACTATGACGACTTTCCTTTCCCGACTCTTTCCGCTTCTTCTCGCCGCCGCGGCCTTAGGTCTAGGCGCGGGCGAGGCCCTCGCGCAAGCCGCGCCGGCGGCGCCCCCGCCCAAGCTCGATAGCGGGGATACCGCCTGGATGCTGAGCGCGACCGCCTTGGTCCTGATGATGACGATTCCCGGGCTCGCGCTCTTTTACGGCGGCATGGTCCGCAAGAAGAACGTGCTGGCGATTATGATGCAGTGCTTCGCCATCACCTGTCTCACCACCGTGTTGTGGATGGTGGCCGGCTATTCGCTCGCCTTCGCCGACGGCGGCGGGCTGAACGCTTACATCGGCGGCCTCGGCAAGGCCTTCCTCGCCGGGGTCGACAAGGACGCGCTCCAGGGCACCATCCCCGAAACCGTGTTCATGACGTTCCAGCTCACCTTCGCCATCATCACCCCGGCGCTGATCGTCGGCGCGTTCGCCGACCGGATGAAGTTCTCGGCGTTGCTGCTGTTCATGGCGCTGTGGGGACTGGTGGTTTACGCCCCGATCGCCCATTGGGTCTGGGGCGGCGGATTCCTGAGCAAGGCGGGCGTGCTCGACTTCGCCGGCGGCACCGTGGTTCACCTCAATGCCGGCGTCGCCGGGTTGGTCGCGGTGCTGGTGCTGGGCAAGCGCAAGGGTTACGGAACCGAGAACATGGCCCCGCACAATCTCGCCCTCAGCATCGTCGGCGCGGCGCTCTTGTGGGTCGGCTGGTTCGGCTTCAACGCCGGTTCGGCGGCGGCGGCCAACGGCCAGGCGGGCATGGCGATGGCGGTGACGCAGATCGCGACCGCCATGGCGGCGTTGACGTGGATGTTCGTCGAGTGGCTCGCGCGCGGCAAGCCGAGCGTGCTCGGCATCATCTCCGGCGCGGTCGCCGGGCTCGTCGCGATCACGCCGGCTTCCGGCTTCGTTGCGCCGATGGGCGCGCTCGCGATCGGGTTCGCCGCCGGAATCGCCTGCTATTGGGGATCGATGAGTCTCAAGCAGATGCTCGGTTACGACGACTCGCTCGACGTGTTCGGCATCCACGGCATTGGCGGCTTCGTCGGCGCGCTGCTCACCGGCGTGTTCGCGGTCAAGGCCGTCGGCGGGACCTCGGGGCTGATCGAGGGCAACGCCGTGCAGGTCCTGATCCAGCTCTGGGGCATCGCCGGCACCATCGTCTGGTCGGGGATCGCGAGCTATGTGCTGCTCAAGATCGTCGACGCCGTGATCGGCCTGCGCGTGGACGAGGAGACCGAGGTCGGCGGCCTCGATCTCGCGCTCCACGGCGAAACCGTTCATTGAGAATCGGGAGGCGGCAGGAGCGAAGGAACGTCGCGCGAAGGGTTCGGGACGCATGGCGCGGACCTTAGTCGGTCTCCCCGCGCCATCCCGGACCCGCCCCAACGCCGGCGCCGGGGCCGGAGGGAGCGATCCCTCCGGCCTTTGGCGCGCCCCGATAGGGGCGCATCTT
>MIAC01000127.1 GCA_001830475.1 Rhodospirillales bacterium RIFCSPLOWO2_12_FULL_67_15 | reverse complement strand
AGCCTACTTCAACGTGAGATCGAGAAACCGCCCGCCGGCGCTCTGGCCGATACCAGGTGATCGAGAGCTGCGGCGACGCCGCCTTTGCGGTGCGGCACGCTGGTGAGTTCGAGCCCCATTTCGACGCCGGCGAGCGTGCCGGCGAGCATCAGGTCGTTGAAGTCGCCCAGATGGCCGATGCGGAACACCTTGCCTGCGACTTTGCCGAGCCCGCTGCCGAGCGACATATTAAAATTTTCGAGCACGACCTTGCGGAAATCAGCTTCATTGTGCCCCGCCGGCATCAGCACCGCGGTGAGCGAGCTCGAATATTCGGCGGGATTCAGACACAGGATTTCGAGCCCCCAGGCGCGCACCGCGCGGCGCGTCGCTTCGGCGTGGCGGTCGTGACGTTTGAACACATTTTCGAGGCCTTCCTCGAGCAGCATGTTGAGCGATTCGCGCAGGCCGTAGAGCAGGTTGGTCGCCGGCGTATAAGGGAAAAAGCCGTTCTTGTTGGGACCGAGCATTTCGTTCCAGCTCCAGTACGATTTCGGCAGCTGCGCTGTTTTTGACATGGCGAGCGCCTTGTCGCTCACGGCGTTGAACGACAGTCCCGGCGGCAGCATCAGGCCTTTCTGTGAGCCGGCGACCGTGACATCGACGCCCCATTCGTCGTGGCGGTAATCGATCGATGCAAGCGAAGAGATGGTATCGACCACGTAAAGTGCGGGATGCTGGGCACGATCGATGGCCTTGCGCACTTCCCCGATGCGCGAGGTAACGCCGGTCGAAGTCTCGTTGTGCACCACGCATACTGCCTTGATCGAGTGCGATTTATCTGCGGCAAGCATGGTTTCGACCGCAGCGGGGTCGACACCATGGCGCCAGTCGCCACCGATGAATTCGGGCACCAGCCCGAGTTTTTTCGCCATGCTGTGCCAGAGCGTCGCGAAGTGGCCGGTTTCCACCATCAGCACGCGGTCGCCCGGCGAGAGCGTGTTGACGAGCGCGGCTTCCCACGCGCCGGTGCCGGACGCAGGGTAGATCACCACCGGTGCCTTGGTTTTGAATATGTGTTTGAGCCCGGACAGCACTTTCTGGCCGAGCTTCTGGAATTCGGGGCCGCGATGGTCAATCGTCGCGTTGTCAATCGCGCGCAACACACGGTCGGGAACGTTGGTCGGGCCGGGAATCTGCAGGAAATGCCGCCCGCTCACGTCTGCCATGTAAGCCTCGGAAATCAATGCGAACTGATCAGACCGGCCAGAATAGGCAAGTTGCACAGGGGCGTCAACCCGCGAATAATTGTCGCTCTCATGCCATCCTCCACGCCTACCTCAAGCAAGCAGCACCCGCACACCGGCGACAGCCGGCTCGCGGCGCGGCTCAAGCGCGAAATCGAAGGCGATGTGCTGTTCGATGCCGGGTCGCGCGGGCGCTACGCGACCGATGCGTCAATCTACCAGATCGAACCGGTCGGCGTGGTGGTTCCCAAAACCGAGCGCGACGCGCAGATCGCGCTGCAGATTGCGCTCGATGAAGGCATCGCGGTGCTCGCGCGCGGCGCCGGTACCTCGCAGTGCGGCCAAACCGTCGGCCACGCGCTGGTGATCGACAACAGCAAGTATCTGAACCGGATCCTCGCGTTCGACCGGGAAATGCGCACGGTATGCGTGCAGCCCGGCATCGTGCTCGATCAACTCAATGCCTGGCTCAGGCCGCACGGGCTGTGGTATCCGGTCGACGTCTCGACCAGCGCGCAGGCGACGCTGGGCGGCATGGCCGGCAACAACAGCTGCGGCTCGCGCTCAATCCGCTACGGCAACATGGTGCACAACGTACGCGCAATCGATGCCGTGCTGGCCAACGGCGCCGAGTTCGAGTTCGGCACGGTGCCCGCCGACATCGGCCGGTCGGATGCGCCCCGGGACTATCTCGATCTGGTCAGAAAAATCCGCGCCATCGCCGCGCGCGAAGCCGTCGAGATCGAACGCCGCTTTCCGAAGCTGCTGCGGCGCGTCGGCGGTTACAACCTCGACACGGTGAGCGGCGCGGGTCACAACATGGCGCATTTGCTGGTGGGCTCGGAAGGCACGCTAGCGTATTCAAAGCGCCTCCATCTCAATTGCTCGCCGCTGCCGAGGCACAAGGCCCTCGGCGTGTGCCACTTCCCGACCTTTTTCCGCGCGATGGAAGCGCCGCAGCACATCATCAGGCTGAAGCCGGCGGCGGTCGAACTCGTCGACCGCACCATGATCGCGCTTGCGCGCGGCAACCCGGAATTCAAGGCCACCGTCGATCGCGTCCTCAAGGGCGATCCGGACGCGATCCTGCTGGTCGAGTTTGCGGGCGACGACCCGGACGAGCAACTCGCCAGCCTGAAGCAGTTGGTCGAATTGATGGGCGACCTGGGTTTGCCGGGCAGCGTCGTCGAAGTCACCGCCAGCGCGCAACAGCGCGACATCTGGGAAGTGCGCAAGGCAGGGCTCAACATCATGATGTCGATGAAAGGCGACGGTAAGCCCGTGTCGTTCATCGAAGACTGCGCGGTGCCGCTCGAGCATCTCGCCGAATATACCGACCGCCTGACGCGCGTGTTCGAGAAGCACGGTACGCGAGGCACGTGGTACGCGCACGCGTCGGTCGGCTGCCTGCACGTGCGGCCCATCCTTAATATGCGCGCGGACGGCGCGCAGAAGATGCGCGCGATCGCCGAGGAAGCTAGCGCAATGGTGCGTGAGTACAAGGGCGCGTATTCAGGGGAACACGGCGACGGGCTGGTGCGCTCGGAGTGGATCGCGCCGATGTTCGGGCCGCGCATCGCGCGCGCGTTCGAGGAAATCAAGGCGCTGTTCGACCCGCGCGGACTGCTGAACCCGGGCAAGATCGTGCGCCCGCCGAGGATGGATGACCGAACGCTGTTCCGCTACGGGCCCGGATATGCGGCGCGAAAGATCGACACCGCGCTCGACTGGTCGGAGTGGGGCGGTTTCGACAAGGCGGTCGAGATGTGCAACAACAACGGCCATTGCCGCAAGTTCGACGCCGGCACGATGTGCCCGTCGTTCCGCGCCACCGGCGATGAGCAGCATCTGACGCGCGGCCGCGCCAACACGCTGCGGCTCGCGCTCACCGGCCAGCTCGGGCCGGAGGCGCTCACGTCCGATGAACTCTACGCGACGATGGATTTGTGCGTGTCGTGCAAGGGTTGCCGGCGCGAATGCCCGACCGGTGTTGACATGGCGAAAATGAAAATCGAGTTTTTGCATCACTACCGCCGGCGCCACGGTCTGCGGCTGAAGGACAGGCTTATCGCGTATCTGCCGCGCTATGCACCCTGGGCGGCGAGATTGGCATGGGTGATGAATTTGCGCGACCGGGTGCCGGGACTTGCGGCCCTGAGCGAGGCGCTGCTCGGTTTCAGTTCGAAGCGCCCCTTGCCGAAATGGCGCAGCGATGTGTTTACAGAAAGTGCCCCTCACCCCAACCCTCTCCCCGCTGCGCGGGGCGAGGGGGAAACGGCGGGCGCGTCCCATTTGGATTCCACCTCTCCCGCGACCCCTCTCCGCCCGACGGAGAGGGGAGCAGATAGTTCCTCTCTCCCACGCGTGGGAGAGAGGTTAGGAGAGAGGGCGGAGGGGGAGGGAGCGTTGGACCGCGAAGTGGTGTTGCTGGTCGACACCTTCAACAATTACTTCGAGCCGGAAAACGCGCGTGCCGCGCTGGCGGTATTGCACGCTGCCGGTTATCGGGTGCATCTGCCGCGCGCTGAGGACAACGCGCGCCCGCTGTGCTGCGGGCGCACATTCCTTGCCGCAGGGCTCGTTGCCGAGGCCGAGGCCGAGGCGCGTCGCACGATCGCGACGCTCAAGCCGTTTGTCGAGCGCGGAGTGCCGGTGATCGGGCTCGAACCGTCGTGCCTGCTGTCGCTGCGCGACGAATTCATCTCGATGCTGCCAGGCGGCGATGCGGCCGAACTCGCGTTGAATGCGATGCTCCTGGAAGAGTTTGTGGCGCGCGAAGCGGACGCCGGGCGGCTCAAGCTCAAGTTAAAAGCGCTGCCGCAGAAGAAAGCGCTGCTGCACGGCCATTGCCATCAGAAAGCGTTTGCCGTGATGCCGGCGGTGCAACGGGCGCTCGCGCTGGTGCCGCAGCTCGACGTCGAGGTCGTGGAATCGAGCTGCTGCGGCATGGCAGGCAGCTTCGGTTACGACGCGGCGCATTACGAAGTATCGATGCGAATGGCGGAGATGAGCCTGCTGCCCAAGGTGCGCGCCGCGGACCCCGATGTTCTGATCGTCGCCGACGGCGTGAGCTGCCGCCAGCAGATACGCCACGGCGCAAAGCGCGATGCATTGCACGTCGCGCGCGTGCTGGAGAGGGCGCTTGACTAAAGCCTCCTTCTTGACCGGTGTGCTTGACAGCGCCGCGGACTGTCCCTAGCCTGCGCAAACCTTAAAACGGAAACCGCGCCCATGAGCGCAGTGCTTCAATCCACCGGGAGAGTTGCTGCAAGTCCCGCCGCTGCCGGCGAATGGCTGCTGGAAGTCGAGAATCTGCACGTTCATTTCGTGACCAGCCGCGGCGTGGTGCGCGCGGTCGAAGGCATTTCCTACCGGGTCCGCGCCGGCGAAGTCGTCGCGCTGGTCGGCGAATCGGGTTGCGGCAAGTCGGTGTCTTCGCTCGCGATCATGCGGCTCCTCGCCCAACCCGCCGGCCGCATCGTGGCGGGGCGCATCCGGTTTCAGGGCCGCGACCTGCTCAAGCTCAGTGACGAGCAGATGCGCGAGATCCGCGGCCGCGACATCGCGATGATTTTCCAGGAGCCGATGACGTCGCTCAACCCGGTGTTGACGATCGGTTTCCAGATCATGGAGCCGCTGCTGATCCACCTCGGTATGGACGAGCGTGCTGCGCGCCGGCGCGCGGTCGAGTTGCTCAAGCTGGTCGGCATACCCGATCCCGAGCGCCGGCTCGATCAGTATCCGCACCAGTTCTCGGGCGGCATGCGCCAGCGCGTGATGATCGCAATCGGGCTTTCCTGCAATCCCAAACTGCTGATCGCCGACGAACCGACGACCGCGCTCGACGTCACGATCCAGGCGCAGATCCTGAAGCTGATGAAAGACCTGTCGCGCGAGCTCGGCATCGCGCTGGTGGTGATCACGCACAATCTCGGCGTGGTCGCGCGTTACGCCGATCGGGTCAACGTCATGTACTCGGCACGCCTGGCCGAGCAGGGCACCGCCCGCGAAATTTTCAGCAAGCCGCTGCATCCCTACACTTCCGGGTTGCTGCGCTCGGTGCCAAGACTCGATCAGCCGCGCGGGCGCAAGCTCGAAACCATCGAAGGCATGCCGCCCAACCTGCTCGATCCACCGCTGGGCTGCCGCTTCGCGCCGCGCTGCCCGGCCCGGCTCGACGTTTGTATCGCGAGCGCGCCGCCGCTGGTGGAGTTCGAGCGCGAACACTGGTCGGCGTGCGTGCGCGGCGCCGAGATGGCGCGAGTCGGTGCGACCGGCCTCGGGCTGCAAAGCGCCAAACCGCTGCCGCCGCAACCGAAAGCCATCGCCCCCGAGCCCCTGCTCAAAGTGCATGACCTGCGCACTTACTTCGCAGTCGGCACCGGCATGCGGCTGCTCAAGGCGAAACACGCCGAAGTGCGCGCGGTGGATGGATTGTCGTTCGAAATCCGCCGCGGCGAAACGGTCGGCCTCGTCGGCGAATCGGGCTGCGGCAAGACCACGGTCGGCCGCACGCTATTGAGACTCGAGGAGCCGACCTCGGGCCAGGTGATTTTCGACGGCGCCGACGTCACGCATGCCGTCGGCGCTCAGCTCAAGAGCTATCGGCGCCACATTCAGGTGATCTTTCAGGATCCGTACAGCTCGCTCAATCCGCGCATGACCATCGGCCAGATCATTGCCGAGCCGATGCTGGTCTATAAACTGGAGCCAGACCACAAGGCTGCGCAGCGCAAAGTCGTTGCGCTGCTGACGCAGGTCGGGCTGTTCGAATACATGGCCGAGCGCTATCCGCACGAACTGTCAGGCGGGCAGCGCCAGC
>MIAC01000126.1 GCA_001830475.1 Rhodospirillales bacterium RIFCSPLOWO2_12_FULL_67_15 | reverse complement strand
GATGACGGCACGCTCGCGCCGCGCGACAGGCCCGGCGGCATGATCGAAGAACCGATGGCATCGGTCAAACAGGCGCTGGCGATGATCGAGGAGGGCTATGTCACCAGCCTGTCCGGAAAACGCGTCGCGGTGTCCGCCGATACCTTGTGTCTGCATGGCGACCAGCCCGGCGCCGTGTCCTTCGCGCAGGCCCTCCGAAAAGTGTTTTCCGAAAGAGGGATCAACGTTGCAGCCCCCTGAGTTGTTCAAGCCGATCCAGGTCGGCGGCATTACCCTGCCCAACCGGATCGCGGTCTCGCCGATGTGCCAGTACTCGGCCGACGACGGCAGCATGAGCGACTGGCACCTGATGCACCTTGGCAACCTCGCCTGCTCGGGGGCCGGCCTGGTGATGGTCGAGGCGACCGGCGTCACGCGCGAGGGCCGTATCTCGCACGGCTGCACCGGGCTCTACGGCGAGCGCAACGAGGCGGCGATGAAGCGCGTGGTGGACGCCTGCCGCCGCATCACCCGCTCGCCGATCGGCGTGCAGCTCGCGCACTCGGGCCGCAAGGGCTCGGTGCACGTGCCCTGGGAGGGCGGCAAGCCGCTTGCGGCGCACGAATCGCCCTGGCAGACGGTCGCGCCGTCGGCAATCGCCTATGGAGAGAATTGGCCGCTGCCCCACTCGCTCACTGAATCGGAAATCAGGAGCCTGGTGGATTCGTTCGCAGGCGCGGCGAAACGCGCCCTTGCCGCAGGCTTCGACCTGGTCGAGCTGCACGCGGCGCACGGCTACCTGATGCACGAGTTCCTTTCGCCGCTCTCGAACCGGCGCACCGACGCCTATGGCGCCGAGCGGATGAAATTTCCGCTCGAGGTCGCGCGCGCGCTGCGCGACGCCTGGCCGAAGGAGCGCGCGCTCGCCGCGCGCATCAGCGGCAGCGACTGGGCCGAAGGCGGTCTCGAACCGGACGCCGCGGCCGTTTTCGCGAAGCACCTGAAGGCGATCGGATTCGATTTCGTCTGCGTTTCGAGCGCGGCGCTGGTGCCGCAGCAGAAGATGAAGGTCGAGCCCGGCTACAACGTGCCGTTCGCGGCGCGCGTGCGCAAGGAGGCGGGGATCATCACCCGGGTGGGCGGCATGATCGCCGATCCGCTGCAGGCGGAGAAGATCCTCCAGTCCGGCGCCGCCGACATGATCTGCCTCGCGCGCGCGCTGCTCGACAACCCGCGCTGGGTCTGGCATGCCGCCGAGCGCTTCGGCGTCAAGCTCGACTATCCGCCCCAGTACGCGCGCAGCCACCCGTCACTGTGGCCGGGCAGCAAGCTCGCGCGCCCGCAGGGAGCCGCGGCGTGATCTTCTTCGAACCGGGGAACCGGGACCGGAAACTCTTTCCCACGATCCGTTCAAGGGCGTGATCGTGCCGCGCCCGATCGGCTGGATCTCGACCATGAGCGAGGGGGGCGCGCTGAACCTCGCGCCCTACAGCTTCTTCAACGGTTTCTCGAGCTCGCCGCAGATCGTCGGCTTCGCGAGCGAATCCGTGAAGGACTCGGCGACCTTCGCCATCGAGACCGGCGAATTCGTCTGGAGCATGGCGACCTGGGCGCTGCGCGACCGGATGAACCTCAGCTCGGCGGGGCTGCCGCGCGGCGAGAGCGAATTCGCCTACGCGGGCCTTGCCGCCGCGCCCTCGAAGCTGGTGCGGCCGCCGCGTGTCGCCGAGTCGCCTGCGGCGCTCGAGTGCAAGGTCACGCAGGTGGTGCGCCTCCTCAACATGGAAGGGCTGGAGACGCCCGGCACGCTGGTGCTCGGCCAGGTGATCGGCATGCACATCGACGAGCGCTTCATGAAGAACGGGCGCTTCGAGCTCGCCGCGGTGCAGCCGATCGCGCGCTGCGGTTACGACGAGTACGCCGTGGTCGAACGCGTGTTTTCGCTCAAGCGCCCCGAAAGCGGCGGCAACGCTTACGGCGGCGGCAAGACCGCCTAGCGGGACTGCGGGCCGGACTGCACCTCAGGGCAGGTTGTCGAGGAGGGGCCGCTGCCAGGCCTGGGAGACGAGCTTGTTGAAGCCGCCCATGGTGGGATGGAGTTCGTTGGCCCATTCGCCGGGGGAGAGGACGCCGCTGGTATCGACGAGCAGGCTGCGGTCGGCGAATTCGTAGTGGACCTGCGCGAGGGCGTCGTTGAAGGTATCGAGCAGGTAGTTGACCGCGAGCGGCTGCACCCCGGCGCGCACGCCCGCCTGGTCCAGCGGGTACTTGAGCCATTTGCCGAAGCCGAGGAAGCCCTGGCCGGAGGGGATCGCGTAGTCGTAGTTGTGCAGGTAGACCAGCGCTTCGCCGCGCTGGGCGGCGACCTCGCGGATCAGCGTGCGGTAGGCGTCCACCACCGTGCCGAACATGAGCTGGTTCAGCTTGCCGGCATCGAAGCACTCGGCGCCGGTGGTTGCGTTCTCGCAGACCGGCCTGGGATTGAGGATCTTCGACATGTCGTCGTCGCCGGCGAAGTCGTTGCCGCCGGCGGAGACGAGCACGGCCTTGATCCCGGGGTAGCCCCTGAGGATGCGGCGGAAGTTCGTGAGGTACTTGCCCTTGGCGAGTTCTTCGGCCTCGGCGCCGACCTTGCCCTGCGCGAAGACGACCTTGCTGCCCGCCCACAGCCCCCAGATCGGGATCAGCAGGTTGTTGAGCGGGTACCAGAACCAGGAATCGCCGAT
>MIAC01000125.1 GCA_001830475.1 Rhodospirillales bacterium RIFCSPLOWO2_12_FULL_67_15 | reverse complement strand
AGCGGGCGCGGGAATTTCACGTATGAGCGCAGGAAGGCGGACGTGCGCATTCTGAAAATTCTCTACGTCGCGGTCGGGCTCGCGCTGCTGGCGGCCGTGTTCGCCGGGGTGGAATTCGTCGAGGTCTGGTCGCGCGCGGTCTTGATCGGCGGCGGCGGCATGCTGCTGCTGATCGCCCTCTACGGCTTCGGGTTCCTGATCGATTCCTTCACTTGGCAGATGGCGATGGCGGGGGTGCCGCTCAATGCGCGTTGGCTGTGGCGCGCGTTCAAGGTGCGGATGGTCGGCGAGGTGTTCAACAACGTCATGCCCGCCGCCGGCATGGGCGGCGAGCCGGTCAAGGCGATCCTGCTCAACAAGCACTATGGGCTCGGCTACCGGGAGGGGACGGCTTCCATCATTCTCGGCCGGACCATCAACATGGTCGCGCAAGTGCTGTTTCTCGCGATCGGGTTCGCCGCTGTTTGGACCTCCGATCTGCCGGGGCATTTCAAGGGTCTCGCCGTCGCCGGACTCGCCGCCTTCGTCGGGGCGACGGCCATATTCTTCTACGCCCAGCGGCTTCGGGTCGTGTCGCTGACCGGCTCGTGGCTCGGGCGCTGGCGGCTGTTGGAGCGGATCAACGGCGTCCTCCACCACGTCCGGGACATGGACGAGCGGCTGATTCGCTTCTACACCGAGAACCGCGGGCGGTTCGCAGCGGCGATCGCGCTCGCGTTCCTGAATTGGGCGGTGGGGGCGGTCGAAATCTACGTCGCCCTGATCTTTCTCGGCCATCCGGTTTCCTTCGCCGACGCCTGGATCATCGAATCGGTCGCCCAACTGATCCGCTCGGCCGCCTTCTTCATCCCGGCGGCGGTCGGCGCGCAGGAGGGGGCGTTTCTGCTGGTGTTCTCGGTGATGACCGGGGAGCCCGCGCTCGGGGTCGCGATGGCGCTGATCCGCCGCGCGCGGGAACTGGTCTGGCTGCTGCTCGGCGCGGCGTTCGGGGTGGTCTACGCGGCGCGCCCGGCAAGATAGACTTACGGGCCCTCGGCGGCGAGCTCGTCGGCCTTGCGGTTGAGCGTCGCGACCAGGGAATCGATGCCCGCATCCTTGAGTTGGCGGGAGAACTCGGAGCGGCGCAGCGCCAGCTCCGAGATGCCTTTGTCCACGATCACGTCCACCACCTTCCAGGCGTCCGAGCCCTTTTTCATGACGTAGGTGATCTCGACCGCCGAGCCGTCGGACTTGACGATGCGCGTGTCCAGCAAAGTGGTGTTCTGAGGCCCGGCGCGCTCGGCCACGGTCTCGAATCTCTCGCCCGCGTATTTCTTGAAGTTCTTGGCGTAGGTCGCGGTACTGTACCGGGTGAAGGCGGCGACGAGGGCGTCCTGCTGGGCCGGATTCGCCTGTCGCCAGAATGTTCCGGTCGCGACCTGAATCATGACCGGAAGATGGAACGCGCGCGCCACTTCCGGCTGCAGGCGGCGGGCGCGCCCGGCGTGGCCGAGCGCGGGGCCTTCCTTCATCACGGCGAGAAGGCTGGCATGAAATTCGTCCAACACGGCGCTGGGCGCGCCGTCCTGCGCCAGAACGGGGGGCGGCGCGAATGAGGCGAACGCGAACGCAAGCTGCGCCGAGAGGACGGCGGCGGCGAGAAATCGGCGAAGTACGGTCATCGCGGAGACAGTAACGATCGACACCCTTTATTTCGCGGCCGTCGGCACCGCCGAGAGCAACTCGTCGGCCTTGTCGTTGAGGACCGCGATCAGGCCGTCGATGCCTCGATCCTTGAGAATGCGGGCGTATTCGGAGCGGCGGACCGAGAGCTCGCTGATGCCCCGGTCGACCACCACGTCGATCAGGTACCAACGGGCGGAGAATTGACGGGCGACATAGGCAATATCGTTGGTGGATTTGTCGGACTTGATTATTCGGGTTTCGACGATGCGGGTATTTTGCGGGCCGTCTTTCTCGCCGACGATCTGAAACGACTCGCCTTTGTAACCGTCGAAAAGCGTGGCGAGCGTGCTGATGTTCATGCGCCGGAATGCGTTCACGATCTCGCGGCGCTTTTCGCCGCTGGCGTCGGCCCAGGAGCCAGCCGTGGCCATCTGGGTCATGAGCGGAATATGGAAGGCGCTTTCGACGATCGGGTTGAGGCGCTCGTAGCGGCCGCGGACTCCGAGAGCCTTGGCTTCCTTCATCACGGCGACGAGGGAATCCTGGAAATGGGCGACGATGGCCCGGGGCGAATCGCCGGAAACCGCAGGCGTTGGCCCGAGAGAGGCCGCGCCAAGACAAAGGACGAACAGCAGGCAGTTCAAAGCAATCCGTGAATACATATCCCGGCTCTCCTGAAGATGAGGCGATACCTATCTTAAATCCCAAGCGGACTCAATGGCTTCCATGTGTGTGGGAAAAATGCCACAGTTTATGGGCTTAGTAGTTTACCCCAGTTGCGGCATTGGTGAAGTTTACTTAAAAGAATGTCGACCAGAGTGCGGAGTTAAATTGCCGACGGTTGGTGATGGGCGCCACGATAGCGACAGGCCAAGAATAATAACAACAAACCCAAAGACAAGGACATGACCGTCGTGAAAGAACTTCGCGTTTCCCTTGCTCCCGCCCTCCCGGGTTTCAGGTTTGGCATCGCCGCCGCCGCTCTCGCGGTTTGGGCCGTGAGCGCGAACTTGCCGGTCCGGGCGGCCGAGGCCGACCTGATCGGAATCTTCGCTGGCGCCGAAGCCCAGCCGTCCCAGGTCCGACTGCCCCAGGATCTGGCCCAGGCCCAGCCGAGCCAGGGCGCGCAGCCCGCCGACGAGGACGTGAACGATCCGCTCGAGCCGTTGAACCGGGCCATCTTCGCCTTCAACGAGGTTTTCCTCGATTACCTGCTCGGGCCGCTCAGCCAGGTCTACGAAGAGGTGGTTCCGTCCCTGGTCCGCGAGGGCATTCGCAACATCCTTTTTAATCTCGCCACGCCTGTGGTTCTCGCCAACGATATCCTGCAGGGCGAGCCGCAGCGTGCGCTGGAAACCCTCGGCCGGGCGGTGGTCAATTCCACCGTCGGCATGGGCGGCGCGATCGACATCGGGGCCGAACTCGGCGTGAGACGCCATAACGAGGACTTCGGCCAGACCCTCGGCGTGTGGGGCGTGGGCGAGATGTTCTATGTGGTCCTGCCTCTCCTCGGACCCTCCAATCCCCGCGACGCCGTCGGCAAGCTGGTGGTGGACAGCTTCTTCGATCCCCTCAACCTGTGGTTCGCCAACACCGATCGCGACGCCGAGAAGTGGGCGCGCGTCGGCATGAAGGGGGTGGACGAATATTCCAACGTCCGCAGCGATCTCAATCAGATCAAGAAAACCTCGATTGACTACTACGCGGCGATCCGCAGCCTGTATCGCCAGAAGCGTGCGGTGGAAATCTCCAACGACCGCGACATCAAGCTGCCGCCCATCCCCGATCTCGGCTACGATCCGTCGGATGACACGGCGCCGGAAGCGGCGAGCGCCGCCCCGCTGCTGACCGAAAAACCGGCCGACAAACCGGCCGAGGCTTCGTATTCGGACCAGGTTTCGTTCCGTTTCGTCCATCCCGATCTCGTCCGCGACGCCGACCTCGCCCGCGATTGACGGGCGCAATTAACGCGTTTTCCGATCCGCCAGGGAAAGCGTCGGTTTGCCGCGTGCCGTTTCGGCGCCCGAGCACACGATTCAGGACTATCAATACCCACTTGATTTCAGTAGGTAATTTCTTTATTTCTTGACTCTAATAAACACCTTCTTTAATCTTTTTCGCAGATCGGGGCCCCTTTGGGACCGGTCGAACCTGAGGCTCGACCTTCGGGTGGGCCGTTTGGGCTTATCGCTTCGGATGGAGGATATGCCAATGATCGTAACGACGCGAAATCCCTGACGACGCCTTCATTGGAAATCGTCCGCCCGGACCCGTCCGGGGGGTTGGTTTGTCGCCTCTCGGCCTTGGCCGGGGCGAGTTGAAAATGGATCGCAAGGGAGATCACCGATGCCAGTCACATTGACATTGCCTGTGGTTCCGCCCGACAGCGGGTTGCAAGTCTATCTGCGCGAAATCTGGAAATTCCCGATTCTCAGCGCCAGCGACGAGTATATGCTCGCCCGCCGCTTCCGCGACCACGGCGAAATCCACGCCGCGCACAAGCTGGTCACCAGCCACCTGCGTCTGGTCGCGAAGATCGCCATGGGCTTTCGCGGCTACGGCCTGCCGCTCGCCGACCTGATGTCGGAGGGCAACATCGGCCTGATGAAGGCGGTCAAGAAGTTCGAGCCCGAACGCGGCTTCAGACTTTCCACCTATGCGATCTGGTGGATCAGGGCCGCGATCACGGAATACATCCTCAAGTCCTGGTCGATGGTCAAAATGGGCACCGTGTCGGCGCAGAAGAAGCTGTTCTTCAGCCTGCGCGGCATCAAGAACAAGCTCCGTGTCGCCGACAATGCCGATCTTCCCCCCGATCAGGCCAAGCGGCTGGCGCGGGAGATCGGCGTTCCCGAGCACGATCTCGTCGCCATGAATCGCCGCATGATGGCGCGTTACGTGTCGTTGAGCGCGCCAATCGGCGATGAGGACGGCATACAGTTCCAGGATACCCTGGTCGACGATAAGGCCAATCCGGAGGTCGATTTCGCCGAGCACGAGGAGTACGGACAACGCAAGAAGGCGCTTTACGCCGCGCTGGCGACACTGCCGCAGCGGGAGCGGGAAATCCTGACCGAGCGCTGCTTGAAGGAGGACCCCGCCACCCTCGAGGACTTGGGGCGGATTTACGGGGTCAGCCGCGAACGGGTTCGTCAGCTCGAGGCCCGCGCGCTGGGCAAGCTGAAAAAGGCGATGGCGGAAACCGCGACGGCCCCGTAAGCCTGCTCGGCCGGCCTAAATCGGGCGCGTCCCCATTCCAAGGGGCGCGCCCTTTTCGTTTGCGGACAGGCAAGAGCCGGGCGATCATGCTCGGTTCATGATCGTCCTTTTTACCGATTTCGGCCTTTCCGGGCCGTACCTGGGCCAGCTCCAGGCGGCGATTCTGAAGGAATTTTCCGCCGCACGGATCGTCAATCTTTTCGCGGACGCGCCGGCCCGCGATCCCCGCCGCTCGGCCTACCTGCTCGCGGCCTACGCGGAGGAATTTCCCGCGCCGGCGGTTTTTGTCTGCGTCGTCGATCCGGGCGTCGGCTCGGAACGGCGCGCGCTGGCGCTGGAGGCGGGCGGGCGTTGGTTCGTCGGTCCCGACAACGGCCTGCTTGAGATCGTGGCGAGAAGGGCCGCCGCGCCCTCGTGGTGGCGAATCGGGTGGCGGCCGCCGCGCCTGTCCCCGAGCTTTCACGGACGGGATTTATTCGCTCCGGTGGCGGCGTGGCTGGATCGAGGCGATCGTCCCGGCGGCATGCCGTCCGCCCCCCGCCCTCCGGCCGGCTGGGCCGAGCCCTTGGCCCAGGGCGGCCTCGGCTATGGGGATTGGCCCGACGATCTCGCCGAGGTGATCTATATCGACCGCTTCGGCAACGCCATGACCGGCCTTCGCGCCGCGACCCTTTCGTCCGGGACCGGGATAATCCTTAAGGATGGGCGGGAAATTGTTCATGCGCGAACGTTTTCCGACGTGCCCAAAGGGGGGGTGTTCTGGTATGAAAATGCCAACGGGTTGATGGAAATCGCCATGAATTGCGGCCGGGCGGACGTGGCGCTGGGCCTTACGCTCGGGTCTCCCGTTGCCGTGCGGCCCTGGGCATTTGCCGGGCGCGGGCGGGAAAACAATAACTTACGGTCGTAGCGGGTGAGGAAATGGCGTTACGGATCAAGTTCTGGGGCGTGCGCGGCAGCATCGCCTGTTCCACTCCCGAACATATGCGCTATGGCGGGAGCACCAGTTGCATCGAGATGCACGCCGGGGACAACCGTTTCATCTTCGACGCCGGCACCGGCATTCGCCAACTGGGTCAAACGTTTTTTCGCGACGGGGTCCGCGACGTTCATCTGATGTTGACCCACACCCATTGGGACCACATCAACGGATTTCCCTTCTTTGGCCCGGCCTACGACCCCTCGCGCACGGTTCGCATCCGGGCGGGACATTTGCTCAAGGCGGGCAACACCATTCGCAACGTTCTCGCCGCGCAAATG
>MIAC01000124.1:2439-6071 GCA_001830475.1 Rhodospirillales bacterium RIFCSPLOWO2_12_FULL_67_15 | reverse complement strand
GCCGTCGCGTTGAGGGTGAAGGTCGCGCCGGGCGTGGCGAGATCGGGATAGGTGACCGTGATCGGCACCGCCGCCTCGTCGGTGAGCATCTCGGTCACGATGTCGATCGTCGTGCCGCCGCCGCCCACGGCCGCGACGGTATAGGTGCCGTTGTTCGAATCCGCCCCCGTCTTGGTTCCCGTGATGGTGATGGTGCTGCCGACGGCGACGTTGGCGAATTGGGCGGTGGCCGCGGTGATCCGCCCGCGCGCCGGCACCGCGCCGTTGTCGCGCTGGAAGGTCAGCCAATTGGTGACTTGGTTGCCATCCTTCGCGAGCGAGAAATTCTCGAGCTGGGCGGCGCGGGTGGTCGGATAGGTGACGCGGGCGCCGTCGAAGGCGGCCTGAAAAGCCGCCAGGGTGGCATAGGGCAATTCGACCGGGGCGCGATCGACGCGGCCGCCGGAGAAAATGAACCGGCCATCGGCCTCGGTGTTGAGGTAGGTGGAGAGATTCGCCATCGCGCGGAAGGCCGCGCTCTGGAGCTGATCGGCGGCGGCGCGATTCTTGACCGCGGAAGCCTGGAACCGGTTCAGCTCGCCCTCGAAGTCGCGAATGGTGGTGTCGATTGCATCCATGGCGGAGGAGGCGATGTCGAGCCGCGTGCCGACGGCCTCGTTGTTGGAGATGAATTGCCCAAGCGCGGCGAAGGAGTTCTCGTGCGTGACCAGGCGCTGCGAATCGGCGGCAATGCCGCTGTAGACCTGGGAAACCTTTTCGGACGATAGCTGGAGCTGCTCGTTCTGAAGCCGGCGGGTGGTTTCGAACAGCTGATTGATCAGGACGTTGTTGCTGGCGAGCGTGCCGATGCGGGACATGGCGATCTCCGTCAGGGAATAATCGCATTAAGCGCGTCGAACATGCGCTGGATCACGCTGACGACGCGCGCCGCCGCGGCGTAGGACTGCTGGAAGAGAAGCAAGGAGGACATTTCCTCGTCGAGATTGACGCCGCGCACGTTATCCGACTTGGTCTTGAGCGAATCGAACAAAAGTTTGCTGAGTTCGGCGTCGGAGGCGTTGTTGTCGGCGCGGTTGGAATTTTCGGCCAGGACCTGGGTGGCGTAGCCCGAAAAGCTGGTGGTGAGGGCGCCGAGGTGGCCGGCGGTTTTGAAGGCGACGTTGGTGTTGAGGGCCTGGGCGAGCATGAGCGCGGCGCTGTCGTCGCCGAGGCTGGTGTAATAGAGGCCGGCGGCCCCGAGATCGGGGTTCCACTGCACGGTTCCGCGCGAGATCAGCGAAGGCGTCAAAACGATGTCGTCGCGGACGGCGAGCGCGGAAGCGGTGCGAATGTCGGACACGTGCATCCCCAGCGTGCCGAGCAGCGATCCAGCGCTCTGGGTGATGGTGAAGCTGCTGCCATTGGCGTGCGCGATGCGCAGGCGATTGCCAGCTCCGTCGGGAACGACGGCGGCGGTGAGCTTTGTATAATTGTTGTTGATCAGATCGGCGATGCCCTGAAGGCTGGTCCCGGCGGGAACAATCAGCGAGGCTCCTATCTGGGCGTTCGAATCGCGGAAGACTAGCGTCGCCGCGCCCGACGAGAACGTTCCCGTGATGACGTCGGATTCGTGGATGTTGTCGGCGAGATTGTCGGTGAAGAAATCGTTGAGGCCGAAGAAGTTGGAAAACCCGTAGACGGTCGCGTCCACGGTGCCGTCGAAATTGGCGTCGAAGCCGATTTCGGCGTCCTGATGGGTGCTGCCGTTGGCGCTCGCGGTCTGATCCCGGAACGCCAGGCCGAGGGAGGGCTGGCTGAGATTGATGGCGAATTTGCCGAGCGCGTTGACGGCGACGGTGGCCGTCGCCGCGCCGTTGGCCTGAAGCCAGGATTGGAGGGTGCTGGCGACATCGTTGATTTTCCAGGCGCCGTAGTTGGCGAAACCGGCGGCGACCATGATAGTATTGAGGGTGGTCACCGCGCTCTGGTCGCCGGTGGAGTTGAACAGCGCGATGGTGACGTCGTCCACGGCGGACGTAGGGTCGAGCTTGATCGTTTGCGACGCCGGCTCGACGAAGGTCCGGGTCCCGGTCATGCTTTGCAGCCCGGGGAAAGGGACGCCCCGGTTGTGGACCTGGTTGACCGTGTCGCGGATCATGGCGGCGAAGTGGTCGAGTTCGCTTTGCAGCTTGGGCAGAACCTGGTCGCGCGCCTCGATCAGCCCTTTCAGCTTGCCGCCCCGGATCGAGTTGGTCAGGTCGTTGCCGGCGATCTTGTCGCCGATATAAAGGCCGTCGATCTGGCCTCCGGCGTGGGACATGGTTTCGGCGGTGGTCGAGGCGACGTCATGGGAAAGAACGCCGGGGATCTTGTCGACCAGCGTGCGCCCGTTGGTGGTATAGACGACGACATCGCCGTCGGAACGGGTGAAATAGCGGATGTCGATCAAGGAAGCGAGCTCGTCCACCACCGCGTCGCGTTGATCCCGGAAATCAGAAACGTCCCGTCCGGTGGTGGAATTGGCGATGAGCGAATCGTTGAGGTCGCCGATCCGTACGATCAACTTGTTGATCCGGTCGGTATGTTCGCCGATGGCGATGTCGGCCTGTAGACGCAGCTCCTGGATCGTGGCGGTCATGGCGTGCAGCGATTCGGTCAATTGCTGCGCCCAGCGCACCAGGTTGCTCTGCTCGATGAAGCGGTTGGGGGAAACCACCAGCATTTCCGCGGCGGTCGCGAAATCCTGGGTGATGTGCGCGAACGAATTGTTGTCGGCCGGAGCGCCGAACAAGTCCTGCAGGCGGTCGTAGATGCTGATCTGGCTGTCGAAGCCCTGGAGCGTGCTGCTTTCCCGGCGCATGCTTCGGAGCAAGCCTTCGTCCACCTGACGGGTGATGTCGGATATTTGCACGCCCGCGCCGGTGCCGGCGATGACACGCGTTTCCAGATTGACGATCTTGCGCGAATACGCCGGCGTATTGACGTTGGAGATGTTGTTGGCGACCGTGTTCAACGCGGACTGGCTGGCGAGCAAGCCGCTCTGAACGGTCCGGAGGGCGAGGGTGATGTCACCGGCCATGGCGTTCTGCCCCTAAGTTAAGCAACCTCACAAGGACCGGTCGTAGGAAACCGGCGGACTCTTCGGCGCACCGCGACCGGACGCCGCGGCCGCGGTCCGGCCGCGGACGCTGTACACGCCCGGCCCGGGCGCGCTGGCCTTGACCGCTTCGGCGATCAAATCGACGACGCGGCGGTTGGCCTCGATCGCGATCTTGAGGAGGCGCGCGTTGCGCGCGATCAAATCCCGCACTTGGGCGCCGATCTCGCGCAGGTGTTGACCGAGGTCAGGATCGGCTTCGGCGAGCGCCGCGGCGTCGCCGCCGAGGGTCTCCATGCGCGATTCGTAGGCGCGGCCGAGGCGCGTCTTTTCGTCGAGCAGGGCGTGGAGGCTGCCGCGGTCATAATGGGTGAGCGCCGCGTTTTCCCGCTCCAGCACGTCGGCAAGCTGGCCGGAGATGGCGATCAACTCGGTCAGGCGCTTATTGATGTCCATGGCGGATGCTCCTTGTCGCTCGAGGTTCGTCGCCTAAGGCCTCAGCGCTGTTCTTGGGCCTTGAGAATTTCACGGAAGACCATGTCGGCGATGCCGATCC
>MIAC01000124.1:0-2410 GCA_001830475.1 Rhodospirillales bacterium RIFCSPLOWO2_12_FULL_67_15 | reverse complement strand
TCGTCCACTTGGAAGCTGCGCCAGGCGTCCTCGCCCGCGCCGCCCGCGAACGGGGCTTCCGGCGCCACCTCGCGGAACATCGGTTGCAGCATCTGGGACAGGAAGAAGGATTCGAAATCGCGGGCGATTTTCCGCGCCTGCTCCTCGCTCGCCTTCTTGCCGAGCGACGGGGCCACCGTCTGGGTGGTGAGATACCGGTCCACCTGGATGGACATGGGGGCGTCGGCGCTCATCACAACACCCCGATGTCGGCCTGCATCGCGCCGGCCGCCTTGATCGCCTGGAGGATGGTGATCAGATCGCGCGGCCCGATGCCGAGGGCGTTGAGGCCGTTGACGAGCTCCTGCAAAGTCACGCCCTGGGGCAGCACCGCGAGCTGACGCTCCGCGCCTTCCTCGATCTGGATGTCGGTGCGCTGGACGGTGGTGGTGGTGCCGACCTGGGCGAAGGGGCCCGGCTGGGAAACCTGCGGCGCCTCGGTGATGCGGATGGTGAGCGACCCCTGCGCGATCGCGACCGTCGAGATGCGGACGTTCTCGCCCATGACGATGGTGCCGGTCGCTTCGTCGATGACGATGCGGGCGATCTGGTCGGGCTCGACGCGAAGTTGCTCGATGTCGGTCAGGAGATTGACGACGTTGCCGAGGTAATTCTCGGGAACCAGAAGCTGGATCGTGGTCGGATCGCTCGGGCGCGCCGCGTCGGTGCCGAGAAAGGCGTTGATCGCTTGCGCCACGCGCCGGGCGGTGGTCAGATCCGGGTTGCGCAGGCCGAGCTTGACCCGGTTCAGGGCGGCGAGCTTGAAGACGATCTCGCGCTCGACGATCGCGCCGTTGGCGATGCGGCCCGAGGTCGGCACCCCCTTGGTCACGGTTTCCGCTTGGCCGGTGGCGGCGAACCCGCCGACGGTGAGCGTGCCCTGGGCGACGGCGTAAACCTCGCCGTCGGCGCCGAGCAAAGGCGTCACCAGGAGCGTGCCGCCGAGCAGGCTCTTGGAATCGCCGAGCGCGCTGACGCGCACGTCCATGCGCGAGCCCTGGCGGGCGAACGCCGCCAGCTTGGCGGTAACCATCACCGCGGCGACGTTCTTCGAATCGAGTCCGGCGTAGGTCGGCTTGACCCCGAGCCGGTTGAGCATGGACTGCAGGCTCTGCTTGGTGAAATGGCCGGTCTTGAGGGAGTCGCCGGTGTTGTTGAGGCCGACCACCAGGCCGTAGCCGACGAGCTGGTTCTCGCGCACGCCCTCGAAATCGACGATGTCCTTGATCCGCGAGGACGCGGACGCCGGCAGGGCGGCGGCGCAAGCCAGGGCGGCGGCGAGAAGGGCGAGGGCTAGGCGGCTTTGACGCATGATCCTGATCCCGGGTCGGGGCGAAGCCTGGGTCCGGCCGGCGCGGGCGGACGGGCTCCGTCGGCTCTCGCCTTGCCAATTTCGTGCCACCGCCCGATGGCTCGCAATTCCTTGAAACATGGCTATTTTTCGCCTTTTGTCGGTTTCGTTTCCCGCGCCTAGGAAGGCATTACCGCCCAAGGCCGGCAGATTTTTCCCGCCCGGCCGGAAATCCTCAGGCCCGGGCCAGATCCCGGGCGGTCACGGTCATCTCGTCGTTGGTGCGGAAGGCGAGCGCGTTGGCGTTGTAGATGGCCTGGGTCATGATCATGCGCGTGAATTCCTGGGCGATGTCGACGTTGGACGATTCGATCGCTCCGGGCGCGAACGAGGCCCGCCCCGTGCTATTGGGGTCCGCGATCGTCGGCGCGCCCGAGGCCGCACTTTCCTCGAAGACCATGCCGTTGCGCATGGTCAGGTTGTTGGGGCTGACGAAGTTGGCGAGCGGAACCTTGTAAAGCCTGCGGCTGTTGTCGTTGTTGAAGTTGCCGACGAGAAAGCCGTCTTGATCCCAATTGAGGCTGTGGAGTTGGGATTTCTCGAAGCCGTTGACGTTCTGGTTGAGGGCGACGAACCCGGTATCGAACTGGGTCGTCGTCGCGAGATCGAGATTGAAATTCCCCGTCGTTCCGCCGTTGAACGTCAGCGCGAAGGCGATCGGAGTGGGCGAAACGACCGTGCTGCCGGTGATCGTTCCGGACGCGCCGGTGCGGGTGAAGGGAACGGTCGTCGCGGCGGTGGTCGTCGAATTGGTGCCGTTGGCGGTGGTGGTCGCGGCGGCGGCGGTGCCGCCGACATTGACGGCGGCAACGGTGGCGGTGAATCCGGTGCCGGGGACGTCGGCGGTGAGAACGATCTGCCCGAGTCCCCCGGCCGACGCGGTCACCGGCAGGGCGGCGTCGGCGTTGATCAGGGCGATCAGGGCGTCGCGGACGGCATTGATGCCGGCTTCGCCGCCGGTCAGGGTATAGGAAAAGGTCGTGCCGTTGACGGTGGCGCTGTAGCGATCCCCGGCCTCGA
>MIAC01000123.1:2232-3043 GCA_001830475.1 Rhodospirillales bacterium RIFCSPLOWO2_12_FULL_67_15 | reverse complement strand
CCGAAAAAGTGTGCGCCCGGCAAGGGGGGCAAGCCGGGCGCACGGGTTACTTGCGGAACCTTCGGATGGCAGGGGAGCCATCCGTAGGCCGGAGTAATTCCGGACCTTAGAAAATAAAATGGGCTCGAAACCGGCCGGGTTCAACCCCGGGGGGAGGGGGTCCGGGCATGCGCGCGAGCGTCCGTCTCTGGCCGTAAAGTCTTCTGGAATCAATAACTTGACTTAATTTGACGAGGCCGGCCTTTCGACCATGTCGTCGAACAGGAACAGCTTGGGCTCGAGCGCGACTCCGAACTCGGGCGCCATCAGGGCGACCTCGGTGGTCTGGCCTTGCGCGTCGGTGACGGTCCATTTGCGCAAAGATAGCGGACGGTCCGAGAAGACGAGCGCGAGCGAGCCCTGGCCGGGATCGGCGGCCTGGGCGAGCGTGAGGCGGAGCGCGCCCGGCGAGCGCTCGAAGCGCGTCACCGCGAGGTCCCCGCCCGCGAGCCGGATCTGGTCGCGCAACAGCACGCCCGCCGGCGTCTGATCGGCGCCGAAGTATTGCGCCTGCTTGATCTCGCGGTCGTAGTAGCCGACGGTCCGGTCGTGGGCGACGATCAGGATCGGCACCGGGGGGTCGTAGGCGATGCGGAGCTTGCCGGGCCGCGCGAGGAAGAGATCGCCCTCGGCGTGCGCGCCCGAAGGCGCCACCTGGAAGAAGCGCGAGCGGAGCGTGCGGATGCCGTTGAGGTAATTCTCGATGCGGCCGACGTCGGCCCGGTCCTCGGGCGAGAGCCGCGCCGGTTCGGCTTTGGTCGCGGAGGCCAAG
>MIAC01000123.1:1621-2177 GCA_001830475.1 Rhodospirillales bacterium RIFCSPLOWO2_12_FULL_67_15 | reverse complement strand
AGTATCCCCGGCCGCCGCTTTACCAAAATCCGGCAAAACGACTATTCTGGCGCAAGGGGCTCCGGCGCGGCTCTCTCCGGACAGGTTGGCACCATGCGATTTGGCACACTTATCGCTTTCGCCGGCGGCGGCGTTCTCGGGACCGCGGGCGGGTTCGCCTTGGGCGTATTCCTCTATCCGTACATTTTTCTCGCCGACATCGTGGCCAAGGAAACGGCGGTCACCGAGAGCGCGGCCGCCGTCGCCACCGGCACCTTCATTCACGCCAATCCGGCCGATCCGATTCATTTCGGCCAAGGCCGGGTCAGCGTGTACAAGGATTCCGTCTTTCTGCACGACGATTTCAAGGTCGGCCCGGGCCCGAAGTTCCACGTCTACCTGGTGCCCGAGGCGAACGTGACCCCGAAGACCGAGGTCGAGAAAACCATGTTCGTGGATTTGGGCCGGCTCCGCGCCTTCCAGGGCAGCCAGAACTACGCCCTTCCGGCCGGGATCGATCCGGCGCGCTACCGAAGCGTCGTCATTTGGTGCGAGCACTTCAAGGTTCTCATCTCGC
>MIAC01000123.1:0-1256 GCA_001830475.1 Rhodospirillales bacterium RIFCSPLOWO2_12_FULL_67_15 | reverse complement strand
GTTCCTCGCCGGCAAGGTCTATCGCGCGTATCGCGGCCAGGGCGGGCGCAAGGCCGGCGTGCTGCCCGATTTCTTCATCGGCGCCCACGCCGCGGTCGCCCGCCTGCCGCTCTTGAGCCGCGACGCCGGCCGCTATCGGACCTATTTTCCGTCGCTGACGGTGATATCGCCGGAGTGAGCGGGAGTTACGCCGCACCCCGGCCGCCGACCAGCACCTCGCGCCGGCCGACCCGGTTGGGCTTGCTGACGACGCCCTCGGCCTCCATGCGCTCGACGATGCGCGCGGCGCGGTTGTAGCCGATCTGGAAGTGGCGTTGAATGAAACTGGTCGAGGCCTTGCCCTCGCGCGCGACCAGCGCGACGGCCTGATCGTAGAACTCCTCGCCACCCTCGCCCTCTTCGCCGTCGAGGCCGAACCCGGGCACCTCCTCGGGCTCCTCGGTCACGTCCTCGACGTAGGCCGGCGCGCCCTGGGTCTTCAGGAACCGCACCACCGCCTCGACCTCTTGATCCGATACGAAAGGCCCGTGGATGCGCGAGATGCGTCCGCCGCCGGCCATGTAGAGCATGTCGCCCTGGCCCAAGAGCTGCTCCGCGCCCGGCTCGCCCAAGATGGTGCGGCTGTCGATCTTGGAGGTGACCTGGAAGCTGACCCGGGTCGGGAAATTGGCCTTGATCGTGCCGGTGATGACGTCGACCGAGGGCCGCTGGGTCGCCATGATGAGGTGGACGCCGGCGGCGCGCGCCATCTGGGCGAGGCGCTGGACCGCGGCCTCGATGTCCTTGCCCGCGACCAGCATCAGATCCGCCATCTCGTCGACCACCACGACGACGAAGGGCAGCGGCTCGGTCGCGATCGGCTGGTCCTCGATCACGGGCTTGCCGTCGTCGTCGAAGCCGGTCTGGACGCGGCGGCTGAGCGTTTCGCCGCGCCGCTTCGCCTCGCCCAGGCGGGCGTTGTAGCCGGCGATGTTGCGCACGCCGAGTTGGGACATGGCGCGATAGCGTTCCTCCATCTCGCGCACGGTCCACTTGAGCGCGACCACCGCCTTGGCGGGTTCGGTGACGACCGGGCAGAGCAGGTGCGGGATGCCCTCGTAGACCGAGAGCTCCAGCATCTTCGGGTCGATCATGATGAAGCGGCACTGGTCGGGCGGGAGCTGATAGAGGAGCGAAAGGATCATCGTGTTCATGGCGACCGACTTGCCCGAGCCGGTGGTGCCGGCGATCAGGAGGTGCGGCATGCGCGCGAGATC
>MIAC01000122.1:3206-6161 GCA_001830475.1 Rhodospirillales bacterium RIFCSPLOWO2_12_FULL_67_15 | reverse complement strand
CTTCGCCCGCTCGCCTTCGTAGGAATCGAGGGCGCGGCGGTTGCAGCGCTCGAAGTTCGCCCGCACCTCGGCGCGGAGCGCGGGGCTTTTCACTTTCACGAAGCGCCAGGGCTGGCTGTTGCCGACGGAAGGGGCGAGGGCGGCGAGCGCGAGCAACTCGTCCACCGTATTTTCGTCGAGGGGCTCAGGCCGGAAACGCCGCACGTCGCGGCGCCAGCGGAAGAGGTCGGTCAGGCTTTCCCGGAATCGGGCGTCGAACACGGGCGGAGCGGAAGGGGCGGGATGGCCGGGCATGACGGCCAGCTTACCCTTCGGGGCGGTGGCGGCGGGGGTTTTTTACGCTAATCTCTTTCGGTTCGCGTCCGGTGGCCCGCTTGGCGGAATGGTAGACGCAACGGACTTAAAATCCGTTTCCCGGTAACGGGAGTGCTGGTTCGACTCCAGCAGCGGGCACCAGATTTCGAACGTGCAGGCGAAGGAGGGGTAATATGCCGACCGAACGTTTCGATTTCCAGGGAGCGGGCGGGCTCGGTCTCTCGGGCCGGCTGGAAATTCCCGAGGGAACTCCCGCGGCCTACGCCTTGTTCGCCCATTGCTTTACCTGCGGCAAGGACGCGCTGGCGGCGACGCGGATCGCGCGCAAGCTCGCCCAGCTCGGCATCGCCACGCTCCGGTTCGATTTCACCGGGCTCGGCGGCAGCGAAGGCGAATTCGCGAACACCGGCTTCACCTCGAACATCGAGGATCTCGTCGCCGCCGCCGATCAACTGCGGCGAACCCGCATGGCGCCGGCGCTTCTCGTCGGCCACAGCCTGGGCGGAGCCGCGGTGCTCGCCGCGGCCGGGCGGATACCGGAAGTCAGGGCGGTCGCGACCATTGGGGCACCCTTTGATGCGGCGCACGTGCTGCATCTGTTCGGCGGCCACGCCCCCGCCTTAGCCGAGTCCGGCGCGACCGAGGTCGAGATCGGCGGCCGGACGTTCCGAATCGGGCGCTCGCTGGTCGAGGATTTGAGCCGCCAGGATCAGGGCGGCCGAATCGAGGGGCTCCGCCGCTCGCTCCTGATCCTGCATGCGCCCGGCGACACCACCGTCGGGATCGACAACGCCTCGCAGATATTCATGAAAGCGCGCCATCCCAAGAGTTTCGTTTCGCTCGACGGCGCGGATCACTTGCTGTCCAAGCCGCGCGACGCGGAGTACGCCGCGACCGTGATTTCGGCATGGGCGTCTCGCTATCTCGGCGCCGATGTCGAAACAGCCAAAGCGTCCGAACCGGTTTCGCTTGGCGGGCCCAAGGTCGTGGTCCAGGAAACCGGCCGGGGCAAATTCCAGAATGAAATCCGCATCGGCCGGCACGTGCTGATCGCCGACGAACCCGAAAGTGTCGGCGGACTCGATTCCGGGCCCGGACCCTACGATTTCCTGCTCGCCGGCCTCGGCGCGTGCACCGCGATGACCATACGCCTTTACGCCGACAAGAAAGGCTGGCCGCTCCGGCGCGTCAGGGTCGCGCTCGATCACGACAAGGTCCACGTCCAAGACTGCGCCGATTGCGAAACGCGCGAGGGCAAGGTGGATGAAATTACTCGGACCATCGCGCTCGAAGGCGACCTCGACGCGGAGCAACGCGCGCGTATTTTAGAGATCGCCGACAAATGCCCGGTCCACCGGACGCTGCACTCCGAAATCAAGATCAGGACGAAATCGGTCGAGCCCGGCGCCCAACAGGCGTAAAGCGGGCGATCAGAAGGACGCCACGGCGCCGTCGCTGCGCGGGTCGGTCGCGCCTTCCATCGTTCCGTCCGGATGGTGAACGATGGCGCCGGCGTGCCCCATCACCGAGGTGTAGGCGGGAAGCATCTCCACGTCATGCCCGGCGGCGCGCAGGCGATCGACGAGCGCGGGATCGAAGCGGCTTTCGAGTTTCAGGGTGACGCTGGACTCGCCCCAGGTGCGGCCCAACAGCCAGCGTGGCGCCGTCACCGCCTGCTGAAGCGGCTGGCCGAAGTACGCATAGCGGCTGAAGACTGCCGCCTGGGTTTGCGGCTGGCCCTCGCCGCCCATGGTGCCATAGACCATGGTTCGCCCGTCGTCGAACCGCGTCAGCGCGGGATTGAGGGTGTGGAACGGTTTGCGGCCCGGCGCAAGCACGGTCGGGCCCCGGCCCGAAAGGCGGAAACTGCTGCCGCGGTTTTGCCACTGGATACCGGTTCCGGGCAGAACCATTCCCGAGCCGAATTCGAAATAGACGCTTTGGATGAAACTCGCGGCCCGGCCTTCGCTGTCGATCGCGCCGGTCCAGACGGTATCGCCCGCCGCGGCGGGCGCGGGCCAGGGCAGGGCGTCGGGGCGGATCCGGCCGGCGAGGCCGTCGAGAAAGGACCCTTGCAGAAAATCTTCCGGATCGCGGGACATCGCGGCCGGATCGCCGACGAATTCGTCGCGAATCAGGAACGCCTGCTTGGTGGCCTCGACCAAACCGTGGATATGATCGAAGCCTTCGGCTTCGCGCACGTTCAGCCGCTCGAACAGCCCCAGGATCATGAGCGAGGCAAGCCCCTGGGTCGGCGGCGGGTGGTTGAACGCGGTCCCCGGCCGGAGGCGCAGGGCGAGGGGCTTCCGCCGCTCCGCCCGGTGGCGGGCGAGATCGCCGGCCGTCACCGGACTGCCCAGGCGCGCGAGATCGGCGGCGATGCTCCGCGCCAGTTCGCCCCGGTAGAAATCGTCGAGGCCGTCGGCGGCAAGCCCGCGCAAGGTCCGCGCCAGTGCCGGAAGCTTCAGCACCGAGCCTTCCTTGGGCGGTGCGCCGCCGGGCAGAAAATGGTCGGCGAAACCGGGGACCTCGCGCAGTTCGGAGAACTTCTGCGCGGTCAGGAGATGCTGGCTCGCGGTGACGGCAAATCCGTTTTCGCCGTGCCAGATGGCGTCCTCGAGCAGCCGCGCCAGCGGCATC
>MIAC01000122.1:2789-2998 GCA_001830475.1 Rhodospirillales bacterium RIFCSPLOWO2_12_FULL_67_15 | reverse complement strand
CGCCGCCGATCCCGGTCATGTGCGGATAAACGACGGCAAGGGTCGCGGCCATGGCGACGGTCGCTTCGATGGCGTTGCCGCCTTCGCGCAGCACCGCAAGGCCCGCCTGGCTGGCGAGGTGATGCGGGGCCGTGACCATTCCCCGCAGGGCGCGTGGCGTGTACAGCATGGGGATGAATACTAAGCCGCGATCTTGCCGTTCACCAGCC
>MIAC01000122.1:0-2701 GCA_001830475.1 Rhodospirillales bacterium RIFCSPLOWO2_12_FULL_67_15 | reverse complement strand
CCGACATAGATATCCTCGGTTCGGACTTCGGGCGGGGTGACGCCGCGCAGGAAGAACAGCGCCCAGCCGAACGGCGGGGTCAGGAACGACGTTTGCAGGTTGACCGCGATCATGATCGCGATCCAGACCAGATTGACGTTGGCTTGAATCAGAATCGGCAGGAACAAAGGCACGACGATATAGGAAATCTCGATCCATTCGATGAAGAAGCCGAGAACGAAGATGATCAGCATCATGAACCAGATGTCGGCCTCGATTCCGCCGGGGATATAGCCGAACATGTCGTGGACCAGCCTGTCGCCTTGCAGGCCGCGGAAGGCGAGGGCGAACACCTGGGCGCAGATGAGGATGAACATCATGCCCGCGGTGATGCGCGTGGTGGTGTAGACGGTGTCCTTGAGGACGTTCCAGCTGAAGCGGCCGGTGATGGCGGTGACGAGGATGCTGCCGAGCGCGCCCATCGAGGCCGCTTCGGTCGGCGCGGCGACGCCGCCGATGATCGAGCCGAGCACGGCCAGCACCAGCGCGATCGGAGGCAGACCGACCCTCAGGACTTTGCCCAGGAGATCGCCGCGGGAAAGCCCGGCGCGCTCGTCGTGCGAAACAGGCGGCACCAGATCGGGGCGAACCACGCCGAGGCCGAGGAGGTAGATGCAGTATATGCCGGCGAGGACGAGGCCCGGGATCAGCGCGGCGGCAAAGAGCGTGCCGACCGACTCGCCGAGAATGTCGGACAGCAGGATCAGGATCAGGCTCGGCGGAATGATCTGGCCGAGCGTGCCCGACGCGCAGATCGCCCCGCACGAGATCCGCTTGTCGTACCCGCGCCGGAGCAGGGTCGGCAGCGTGAGCAGGCCCAAGGTGACGACCGTCGCGCCGACGATGCCCGTGGTCGCGCCCATCAAGACGCCGACCAGAACGATGCCGATGCCCATCCCGCCGCGCAAACTCCCGGCGAGGTGGCCGATGACGTCCATCAATTCCTCGGCCAAGCGGGATTTTTCCAGCATCACGCCCATGAACACGAACAACGGAATGGCGATGAGCGTGTAGTTGGCGGTCACCCCGTAGATGCGCGACGGGAGAAGATTGAACAGGCCCGCGCCGAAGCCGATATAGCCGAAGAAGAAGCCGCTGACCGCGAGCGTCAACGCGACCGGTATGCCGATCAGCAGCAGCACGAAGAACGAAACGATGGTGAGAATCGCGAGATATTCAGTCGGCATGGGGACCTGAGAGCTTGAGCATCGCGCGCAGCGCCGCGGCCAGGGCCTGGATGCCGAGCAGGGCGAACCCGAGGGGAATCAGGGACTTGAGCAAAAAGCGATGCGTCAGCCCGCCGGGGTCGGGCGATTTCTCGCCGATGACGAAGGACTGCTCGACGTAAGGGACGGCGAGCAGAACCATGATCACCGCCACGGTCAGGACCAGCAGGTGCGAAACCGCGTCCACCGTTTCCCGATAGCGCGGCGGCATCCGCCCGAACACGACATCGACCCGGATATGTCCGTCCTTCAGGATCGCATAGGACATGCCGAGCAGTGCGATCGGCGCCATCAGGTGCCATTCCAGCTCCTGCATGGCGACCGATCCGGTGTTGAACGCGTAGCGGAGCAGGACGTTGAACGCCATCACCAGGACGATGGCGAACGAACTCCAAGCCGTGACCAGCCCGCAGGCGTCGACCACCGCCTCGCAGGCGCGCGCCAGCGCGGCCAGCTTGCGCATCGGACTCGCGCTATCCGGGTCAGCCGCGGATCTGATTCTGATACACGGCTTCGCTGATGCCGGCCCACTTGTCGTGCATCGCCTTGAAGGTCATGAACGAATCGTGGACCTTCTTCACCAGCGGGTCCTTGGTGGCGTCGGCGAGAACCTGATTGGTGACCTCGCGCAGCTTGGCGACGACGCTCGCGGGCAAGGGCGCGGCGATGACGCCCTGGTTCTTCACCAGATCGTCGAGGGCGTCGGCGTTGGTTGCCTCGGCCCAGGTGTGGCTGACGACGTGGGCTTGGGCGGCGGCGGCGCGGACGATTTCCTTGAGGTCGTTGGGCAACGAATCCCAAGCCTTGCGGTTGACGATGAATTCGGTGATTGTCGAGGTCTCGTGCCAGCCGGTGGTGTAGTAGTACTTCGCCGCCTTGTGCAGGCCGAGGCGGCGGTCCTGATACGGGCCGACGAATTCCGCGACGTCGATCACGCCGCGTTCCAGCGCCGGGAAAATCTCGCCCGCCGGCAGCAGCTTCACGTCGACGCCGAGCGCGGCGTAGACCTTTCCCGCCAGGCCGGGAATGCGCATCTTAAGGCCCTTGAAATCCTCCACCTTCTCGATCGGCTTGCGGAACCATCCGGTCATCTGGATGCCGGTGCTGCCCGCCGGGATCGGGACCAGGTTGAAGGGGGCATAGACCTCTTCCCACAGCTTCAGCCCGCCGCCGTGATAAAGCCACGCGGTCATGCCCTGGAAATTGAGCCCGAACGGAACGGCGGTGAAGTATTGCGCGGCGAACGTCTTGCCCGACCAGAAATAGCTGTTGGCGGCGTTCATTTCGATGGTGCCTTTGGACACCGCGTCGAAACCTTCCAGCGCCGGGATCAGTTCGCCGGCGGCGAAGTGCTGGATTTGCAGCCGCCCGCCGGACATGACCTTCACCTTCTCGATGAAATCGGTCGGGCTGCCCGGCCCGGCGACGTAGAACGG
>MIAC01000121.1 GCA_001830475.1 Rhodospirillales bacterium RIFCSPLOWO2_12_FULL_67_15 | reverse complement strand
TGAACCAAATATGCTCTTACCTACCCCCTGGCGAAAGGAGGCCCCGCGTGACCCATTTCCTCGTCTCGGATAGCAAGCCCGACGGCTACAGGCTCGAAGATATTCTCTCGGTCCTGCGCGCCGACGTCATCATCCGTTGCAACAAAATCAGCGGCGATACCCGGCCCGAGGCCCGTCAGGTCCTTCATAACAGTATGCGCGTTCTCGGTCTGATCAGCGAAGCGATCCAAATCGCCGAGGACTCGACCCGCATCCTGGAGAAGGCTTTCGGCCCTTCCGTCAAGGGCGGGCCGCCCCGGATCGGCGCTCCTTGACCCCAGGGGGAAAAGGGGGACCCGCACTTTCGTATCGTTCAATTCTAATATGAGCATCTTGCCAAACTTTTCCCCGCCGCCTAAATCTGAATTATACGGGGCCTTGCCGGATGATGGGGAGCCGGAATGCCGGGGGCCCCAAGGGATTTGAACGAGGGGATGGGACAGTGACCGAGACCGTCGTTCTCGCGCCTGAAGGGGCGAAGACGCTCCGCGACATCGCGTCGGCGCTCGACGTCGAGGCCGAGATCGCGCGCCTGCGCCGGGAAAAGAACGCCGTCATCCTCGCCCACTACTACCAGGACGGCGAAATCCAGGACCTCGCCGACTTCGTCGGCGATTCGCTCGATCTCGCGCGCGCCGCGGCCGAAACCGACGCCGACGTGATCGTGTTCTGCGGCGTGCGCTTCATGGCCGAGGTCGCCAAAATCGTCAACCCGGCCAAGACCGTGCTGCTGCCCGACGCCAACGCCGGCTGCTCGCTCGAGGAGGGCTGCCGGCCCGAGGCGTTCCGCGCCTTCCGCGAGGCCCACCCCGACCACGTCGCCATCACCTACATCAATTGCTCGGCCGAGGTGAAGGCGCTTTCCGACATCATCGTCACCTCGGCCAACGCCGAGCACATCGTCCGCCAGATTCCGGCGGACAAGCCGATCCTGTTCTCGCCCGACCGCCACCTCGGCGCCTACATCATGCGCCGCACCGGGCGGCCGATGACGCTGTGGAACGCCGATCCTGTTCTCGCCCGACCGCCACCTCGGCGCCTACATCATGCGCCGCACCGGGCGGCCGATGACGCTGTGGAACG
>MIAC01000120.1:7215-7292 GCA_001830475.1 Rhodospirillales bacterium RIFCSPLOWO2_12_FULL_67_15 | reverse complement strand
TCCCCGAGAACGCGAGCAAGCCGCCGCCGACGATGGTCGCCCAGAACACGATCTTCTGGCCGGCGTTGAACTTGTAG
>MIAC01000120.1:2247-7153 GCA_001830475.1 Rhodospirillales bacterium RIFCSPLOWO2_12_FULL_67_15 | reverse complement strand
CATGGTCGGAAGATTATGTCTGATCCACAGCACGAAGATCAGGACCAACCCGGCGATGAAGGCGAACGCGATGTAGTTGTGCGTCACCTTGCCCCAATACGTCATCTCCGCGAATGCCCCCTGGCCGATGATCGGCATCAGCACGTACCTGCCGTAGAGGACGTTGAGGCCGGTCAACGCGAGGATGATGAACGAGGTCGCCGTCAGCCAATGGGCGATACGGTCGAGGGTGTTGAACCGCTCGATGGTGCGGCCCGAGAGCCCCGCCTCGACCTTGATCCGGCCGCGGATCAGAAAAAAGAGCGCGGCCAGCACGATGACTGCGAGCATGCCCCAGCCGCCCCAAACCGAGAGCGGTCCGTTGCGGAAAGCGCGCAGGTTGTCGCCTTCGGACTGGACCAGCACGCCGGCTTTCTTATCGGGAATGGAGACGTAACCCTCGATGCCCTTGCGGACCGCCCGCCAGGATTCCGATGTTCCCTCGACTCCGCGCACGCCGCCCACCGGAATTTCACCGCCCGCCTGGGCGAAGGCCTGGATTCCGAGGGAGGGCGAACCCGTCAACCCGGCCGCCGTCGCATACATCAGCGCCGCCGCAAATCCCAACGCGCCCAACGCCCTGCCAATCCGGTTGCGGATCATCGTTGTATTCTCCCTGAAAGAGTTGCGGCGGCGCTTATTTCTTGGCTGGTTCGTCGCCGACGCGGACGTCGAGGCCGCGCGTCGGCACCGTGGCGGTGAGGCCGAAGCTGGTGCCCGCTTGGCTCGCGGCGCGTTCGCGCAAGACGGCGACCTGCGCCTCGCTCAAGGTGTCGTCCTTCTGGCCGAGGTACTGGCCCTTCTTGTACACCGTCACCCGGCCCTGTTCCTCGCCGCGGCAAGCCGATAGCGCGAACGCGGCCATCACGGCCGCGACGACGGCAATGGATGTTCTCGTCATGGAATCCTCCCCAATTCTCGTTCGTTATTCCCCATAAACCATTCTCCCCATTCGGGAAAGGGGATAGTCGAAAAGAGACAAACTAGCGAAGAAGGCGGCACCGCGTTTCGTTCGCGATGCCGCCTTGCTTCCGTCTCGTCGACTCTCTCCGAACCCTTAGGTGCCGGCCTTCTGGCGGTAGGCCGTGCCCCAGCCCCACGCGCCGGAGCCGAAGCCGCGCGACACTACCCGCTCGCGATAGATGTTGGAGACCATGTCGCCGTCGCCAGCGAGCAGGGCCTTGGTCGCGCAGAACTCCGCGCAGAGCGGCAGCTTGCCCTCGGCGAGGCGGTTGCGGCCGTACTTGCGGAACTCCTCGGCCGAGTGGTCCTTCTCCGGACCGCCGTTGCAGAAGGTGCACTTGTCCATCTTGCCGCGGCTGCCGAAGTTGCCGGCCTGCGGGTACTGCGGCGCCCCGAACGGGCAGGCGAAGAAGCAGTAACCGCAGCCGATACACAGGTCCTTGGAGTGCAGGACCACGCCCTGTTCGGTCTGGTAGATGCAATCTACCGGACAGACCGCGATGCACGGCGCATCCGAGCAGTGCATGCAGGCGACCGAGATGGAGCGCTCGCCCGGCTTGCCGTCGTTCAACGTCACGACCCGGCGCCGGTTGATGCCCCAAGGCACTTCGTTTTCGTTCTTGCACGCCGTCACGCAGCCGTTGCACTCGATGCAGCGCTCGGCGTCAATCAGGAACTTCATTCTTGCCATGACTATTTCTCCCTAACCTTGCGCTGCCTGTCACGCTTTCTCGATCCGACAAAGCGTGGTCTTGGTTTCCTGCATGTTGGTTATGCGGTCGTAGCCGTAGGTGCCGCACATGTTGGCCGCTTCGCCGAGCACGTATGGATCGGTGCCCGCCGGGTACTTGGCCCGCAGGCTCTGGCCCATCCAATGGCCGCCGAAGTGGAACGGCATCCACACGACGCCGACGCCAACCCGTTCGGTGACCATCGCCTTGACCTTGGCTTTGCCGGTATTCGGGCTGTGCACCCAGACCAGCGCCCCGTCCTTGATGCCTTTGTCGTTGGCATCCTTGGGGTTGATCTCGATGTACATGTCCTGTTGCAGCTCGGCCAGCCACTTGTTGGTCCGCGACTCGTCGCCGCCGCCTTCGTATTCCACGATCCGCCCCGTGGTGAGAATGGTCGGGAACTGCTTGGAATAGTCGTCCTTCTGGATCGACTCGTAAAGCAGCGGCAGGCGGAACAACTTCATGTCCTTGTAGGTCGGGTACTTGGCGACCAAATCGCGATTCGGCGCGTAGAGCGGCTCGCGGTGGATCGGAACCGGGTCGGGGAAGTTCCAGACCAGGGCGCGCGCCTTGCCGTTGCCGAAGGGGGCAACGCCGTGCTTGATCGCGACCCGCTGGATGCCGCCCGAGGTGTCGGTGGCGAAGCTGACGCCGTCGGGCTTCTCGCCGCCGATCTTTTCGATGTTGGCGCGCTCCGCGTCGGTCAGGTCTTTGTCCCAGCCGAGCTTCTTGAGCATCCCGTAGGTCACCGCCGGGTGGCCATCCTTGATCTCGGCGCCGACCGGGTACGAACCCACGGCGAGCGTGCTGACCCCGTTGTGATCCGGGAACAGGGCGCGGAAGTTGAGCCCGCCCTCCGCCACCGGCTTCGAGGTGTCGTAGAGGTTCGGCGTGCCGGTGTGCTTCATCGCCGCGGTGCCCCAGCACGGCCACGGCAGGCCGTAGTAGTCGCCGTTGGCGGGGCCGCCGTTGGCGCGCAGCGTCGTCTTGTCGAAGGTGTGCTGGTTGGCCATGTGCAGCTTGAGCCGTTCCGGCGACTGGCCGGTGTAGCCGATGGTCCACATCCCCTTGTTGAACTCGCGGGTGATGTCCTCGGGGATCGGGTCGGTGCCATTGAGCTTGATGTTCTTGAACATCTCCTTGTCGAAGCCGAACTTCCGGGCGAAGAGATACATGATCTCCTGGTCGGGCTTCGATTCGAAGATCGGCTTCGCCACCCGTTCGCGCCACTGAATCGAACGGTTGGAGGCGGTCACCGAACCGGAGGTCTCGAACTGCGTGCACGCCGGCAGCAGATAGATCCCGTCCTTGCGGTCCGGAATGACTGCGGAGAACGTCGGCACCGGATCGACGATGACCATCAGGTCGAGCTTCTCCATCCCCTTCTTCAAGTCTGGCAGCCGGGTCTGCGAGTTGGGGGCGTGACCCCAGTAGACCATGGCCCGGATGTTATCCGGCTGATCCATGTTCTTCTTGTCCTCGAGCACGCCGTCGAACCAGCGCGAGACCGGAATGCCCGCGCGTTCCATCAACGCCTTGGAGCCGAAACGCTTGAGCATGTCGTCGTAGGGGACTTCCCAGACCCGGGACCAGTGCTTCCACGCGCCCTCGATAAGACCGTAATAGCCGGGCAACGAATCGATCGAAAGGCCGAAGTCGGTCGCGCCTTGGACGTTGTCGTGGCCGCGGAAGATGTTGCAGCCGCCGCCCGAGGTGCCGACGTTGCCGAGCGCGAGTTGCAGGATCGTATAGGCCCGGATGTTGCCGGTGGTGGCGTGGTGGTGCTGGGTGCCGCCCATGCACCAGACCAGCGTGCCCGGCTTGTTGTTGACCAGCGTGCGGGCGACGCGCTTGACCTGTTCGGCCGGCACGCCGCTGACACGCTCCGTCTCCTCGGGCGTCCACTTCTTCACTTCCTCGCGGGCCTTTTCCATTCCGTAGACGCGCTGGTGGATATATTCCTTGTCCTCCCAGCCGTTCTCGAAGATGTGCCAGAGGATGCCAAAAACCAGCGCCACGTCGGTGCCGGGGCGTAAGCGGACGTATTCGGTCGCGTGCGCGGCCGTGCGGGTGAAGCGCGGGTCGCAGACTATCATGGCCGCGTTGTTCTGCTCCTTCGACTTGAGGATGTGTTGCAGCGCGACCGGGTGCGCCTCGGCCGGATTGGAGCCGAAGAAAATCATGGCCCGCGACTTCAGCATGTCGTTGTACGAGTTCGTCATCGCGCCGTAGCCGAAGGTTTGCGCCACCCCCGCCACCGTGGTCGAGTGGCAGATGCGCGCCTGGTGATCGACGTTGTTGGTGCCCCAGAACGCGGCGAACTTGCGATAGAGATACGCCTGTTCGTTGCTGTACTTGGCCGAACCCAGCCAATAGACCGAATCGGGCCCGGACTTCTGGCGGATATCGAGCATCTTGTCGCCGATCTCGTTGATCGCCTGATCCCAGGACAACCGCACCCATTTGCCGCCGGCGAGCTTCATCGGGTACTTGAGCCGGCGTTCGTTGTGGGTGTGCTCGCGCACCGCCGCGCCTTTGGCGCAGTGGCTGCCAAGGTTGAGCGGGCTGTCGAAGCCCGGTTCCTGGCCGACCCAGACGCCGTTCTGAACTTCGGCGATGACGGTGCAGCCGACCGAGCAGTGCGGGCAAACCGACTTGGCGATGTCGATCTTACCCGCGCCGGCCGCCGGGGTCTGCGCCTTGGCCAGGCCCGCCGGCAAGGCGGACGCCATCGCCGCCGCCGTAGCCGTGAGCCCGGAGCGCTTGAGGAACGCGCGCCGGTCCATCGCGCCGCCGATCACGCCGGCCAACGCCTTCTTGAGGCCGCCCGTAGTGGCGGCTGAGGAGCTTCTCTTGGTCAACATGGTGTGTCTCTCCCTTTCAATCGGTCAGCGGGCGAGTTCGTAGTATTTGCGGACGTGCTCGGTTTCGCGATAACCGCCGTCCTTCTCGCGTGTGATGGGGGTCGCCGCCTTCGCCGTGCCCGCGGCCGCGGCCGCGCCGGCGACGCCGGCGGCGAGCCCGGCCAACTTCAGAAGATCGCGCCGGGACGTGGAACGGATTTCCTTTTTATCGCTCATGACCAGTCTCCCTTTCACTCTCGCGTGTTTCGGTTGTCCCAAAAAACTCGTTGCGTCGCTTGCGTTCTCAGGCCGCCGAAGCGTTCAGGC
>MIAC01000120.1:0-2211 GCA_001830475.1 Rhodospirillales bacterium RIFCSPLOWO2_12_FULL_67_15 | reverse complement strand
CAGCCGCCCGATCGCGCCGAGCGGCGCGTACAGCCGGGCCGACTTCGCCTTTTCCAGATCGGCGAAAAAGCGTCCCGCCCAGGGCTCGAGATGGGCGTGGAAAAACTCGCGCTGAACGCCGAGCGAGCACGGCGCGCCGAACGTTCCGGCGATCAGCCCGTGCATGACCTCGCACAAGAAGGCGATGTGATCCTCGGGCTCGGTCGTGTCCGCCTTCGCCCCGATACCGAGCCGGGCGAGATCGCTGCGCAAGTCTGCGAGCGGTTTGTCATAGACCAGCCCGGTTCGATAGTAGGAGCCGTAAGGGAGCAATTCGCCGCCCGCGCCCATGCCGAAGAACAGCGCGCTGAATTCCTCGGCCGCGGTTTCGACCGTCGCCGCGCGCGCGGACCCGGCTAAAAGCTCGATCGCGCGGCCGAAGTCGCTATCGTCGCCGGTCAGCGCGCGCACGTTTTCGAGCGTCGCCGCATCCACCGGCCGCGCGAGCATGCGGGAGATGAGCGCGTAAAAACGCGCGCGCGCGAAATCTTCCTCCGCCGGCGCTTCCCTCGGGAAAGCCGCAGGCTCCCTCCGCTCCATCGTGTTGATGGCCGTTGCCGACGCCAAAGCCCCATCTCCCAACAAGCTTTTGCTTGCCGTACAGCCCCCTCAACGCAAGGGGGTGAATTGAGGCTTAATAGTACCGATGATCGATATGTCGTGCAAAGCAAATCGGATTTTCGCAGGCGCGAAAACCCATGGGAAAAATGTATTATATCGCGTCGTGTATTTGGGTTTTGGAATATAGGTTGCGGGGCGCGCCCAAGAAAAATTTTTAGGGTTTATCCAGCGCGCGATTTCCCGGAAGGAGATTTTTCATCTTCCGGCGCTTCTTCTCGCACCGCGGCCTGGGCGATATTGCTTTTATCCTTTTCTTCCTTCGTCGGTGGTATTGATTCGGCGGGGTCGCTTTTCTGTTCGCCCCCACTCTCGATTCTGCTCGGCGCCGATTTATCCACAATCTCCGTGCCCGGAGGCTTTTCGGTCTTGGTTTTATCGTCGTCGTCGAACAGATAGCCGAGCCCGGCCCGGTAGATGGTATCGGTCGCCGCGTTGATCGGCGTAAAGGTTTTGTTGTAGTCCTCCATGTGGATTTCGAAGGGGAATTGCTCGGTGAACGCGGGATCGCTCCGCCAGAGCTTGCGGAGCGCGGCGACGCGCGTCTCCTCCGGCACGCCGTCGCGCATGAACAGCGTGTAGTCGGAGTCCTTGCCGAGGCTTTCGAGCGGCGGCAAATCCTTCGTGACGTCTTCGATTTTCTTTTGTTCTTCGGTCTTGCCCGCCTCGGGCGGCGTTGCCGGCGCGGCGGGAGTAAGCGCCGCCGTTTTCGCTTCCGGGGGCGCTTGCCCGGGTTCGGCCTTCTTCGTCTTCTCGGCCACGGCTTCGCGCTTGAGTCGCGACCATCGTTCAAGCCGGCCCTCGCCGGGGGCAAGCCGGCCCTCGCCCAATCGAGGTTCGTCGTCCTTAGCCACGGCGCCCCTCCCCCGCCGGTCCGCCCCCGCCTGGCCCGCGCCGTCCGAACCCGCTCTTGTCGGGATCGGCGCGATCGCGCTGGCGCTTCACGAACGGCTCCACGACGTGATGGCGGGCGATGAAATCCTCGACCCAGGCGCGGATTTCATCGGGCATCGGCACCGCATCCACGGTCTCGTCTTCGCTCTGGCCGTAGCTCCCGGCCTCGAACGGACAGACGGTCGCAAGGAAAGGCCGCATTTCGCGCCCGGGCGGGCTTTCCGGCTCGGGGCGCAGCACCACGAACACCCGCGGATTCTGGCCGGTGACGTTGATCCGGTAACTTTCCGTTTCCTTCCGGAACATCTCGATCGGGAGCGTCGCGGCGAGATAACGGACCGAGTCTTCGTCCTTGCCGAGCTCGCGCCAGGAAATGTCGGCGGCCGCGCCCGGCACCACCTCGACCGCGTGCCAGGCGTGGTCGCGCCACGGGTCGTCGAGGCGGCGGCGTTCCAGCACCACGCCGACGTTCATGCTCTCGGATATCGCGCTTTCCGGCGCGGTCATGCCCCGACCCTCTCGCTCGCGAGCAGCGTCTCCGCCTCGGCCAGGTTCTCGGGCCGGTTGACGTTGAAGAAGGGATCGAACGGCTGGGCCGCGAAATCCACGTGCGCCACCCGGTAACGCGCGGTCCAGAGGTCGATCTTGCGCACATTCTCC
>MIAC01000119.1:1679-17422 GCA_001830475.1 Rhodospirillales bacterium RIFCSPLOWO2_12_FULL_67_15 | reverse complement strand
GCGAAAGGGCATAGCCTCCCTGGCCTTCGACTGGGAGGAAGTCGCCGCCGCGCCGATCGACCTCCCGCCCGCCGGGCGCGCCACGAATTATCCTTTAACGCGCGCTCTTCGCCAGACCCGCCAGCCGAGCAGGCCGGAAAGAATGACCGCGTAGAGCAAAGGCTCGCGCCAGTCCGCTTTGACCATCATGAAGAAGTGGAAGACCCCGCCGATCCCGGCGAGGTAGACGAGGCGGTGGAGTTTTTTCCAGCGCGCGGCGCCGAGGCGCTTGACCATGCCCGCGGTCGAGGTCGCCGCCAGCGGCGTCAACATCGCGAACGTCGCCATGCCGACGGTGATGTAGTTGCGCTTCAAGATGTCCTTGCCGATCGCCGCCCAATCGAAGAAATGGGTGGCGACGACGTAGCTCGAGAGGTGGAGCACGACGTAGAAGAACGCGTAAAGTCCGAGCATGCGGCGAAAACGCGCGAGCTGGGGCCAGTTTCCGATCTGGCGCAGCGGCGTCACCGCGAGCGCGGTCAGGAGAAAGCGCAGCGCCCAGTCGCCGAGGAAGCGGTTGACGTATTCTTGCGGGTGCGCGCCGAAGCCCGCCGTCCAGCCGCGATACGCGAGCCAGGCGAGCGGCAGCAGGCACAGCGCGAAAACGATCGGCTTGGCGAGGCGGGTCATGCCGGGGAGCGAGAATACCGGCAATCGAGGGACGCTAATAGAGCTTGGCAAGATCCATGCCCGCGTAGAGATGCGCCACGTCTTCCGCGTAGCCGTTGAACATCAGGGTCGGGCGCTTCGGCGAGAAGAAGGGATCTCCGAGCCGGCGTTCCTTGGCCTGGCTCCAGCGCGGATGGTCGACCTGGGGGTTGACGTTGGAGTAGAAGCCGTACTCGCGCGGGGTGGCGATGTTCCAGGTCGTCGGCGGCTCGGTTTCGGTAAAGGCGATGCGGACGATGGACTTGATGCTCTTGAACCCGTACTTCCACGGCAGCACGAGCCGCAAGGGCGCGCCGTTCTGATTGGGCAACCGTTCGCCGTACATCCCGACGGTCAAGAGGGCGAGGGGATGCATCGCTTCGTCGAGCCGCAATCCCTCGACGTAGGGCCACTTGAGCAGGGGCAGGCGCTGCCCGGGCATCTCCTCGGGGCGGAGCACGGTCTGGAAGGCGACGTACTTGGCCTTCGCCGTCGGCACGAGCCGCTTGAGAACGTCGCCGAGCGGCACGCCGACCCAGGGAACGACCATCGACCACGCCTCGACGCAGCGGAAGCGATAGACGCGCTCCTCCAGTTGGTGCGGCTTGATCAGGTCTTCGAAGTCGAAGGTCCCGGTCTTTTCCGCGTGGCCCTCGACGGCGACGGTCCAAGGGCGCGGCTTGAAGCTCTTGGAGTGGCGCGCGGGGTCTTCCTTGTCGAAGCCGAATTCGTAGAAGTTGTTGTAGGTGGTGGCGAGCTCGTAGCCGGTCGGCGGCTCGCTCAAAGACTTCGGCCACGGGGCGAGGTTCGGGATCGGCTCGCCGCGCACGGGCTTGGCCGCTTTGGCGCCCGCGGGCGCGAACGCCCAGACGCCGGCCGCCGCCGCCGCCTTGAGGAGCCGCCGTCGGCCTTCGAACACGGCGCGGGGAGTGATTTCGGAACTCAGCGGATCGCGCGCGCGGACATGTTTGATCAGCATGGGGGTATCCTTCCGACGGCCATTATTCCACGCGCGCCCGGCGCGGGTGAATCACTTGGCTGTGAGAATAAGGGAGCGCACGGACACAGGGCCGTGAGTGGAGTGGCGGGAACCCCGGCTCGTTCAGGGTTGTTCCATCCCCGGGAAAAGAGGTGTAAAAGGCGAGAATCCAATGCGTACCCTCTATCATCTCGCCCTTTGTCCCTTCTCGCGCCGGGTGCGGGTCGCCCTTCAGGAAAAAAAGGTCGAATTCCGGCTGGTGGAGGAAAACCCGGGCGAGCGGAGGGTCGAATTCCTGACGCTCAACCCCGCGGGCGAGGTGCCGGTGCTGGTCGAGCCCGACGGCGTCGCGTTCTCGGGCGCCGATCCCATCTGCGAGTATCTGGACGAGATGCTTCCCGACCCGCCGCTGATCGGCGAATCGCCGATCGAACGGGCGGAGACCCGCCGGCTGGTGGCCTGGTTCGAGCGCAAGTTTCACGGCGAGGTGACCGTCAAGCTCGTGGACGAGAAGCTCCACAAGCGCCTGAGGGGGCAGGGCGAGCCCGACTCGGCCGCGATCCGCGCCGGGCATGCCAACCTGCGCCAGCATCTCGACTATATCGACTATCTGATCGAGCGCCGGCGCTGGCTCGCGGGCGAGCGCATCACTTACGCCGACATGGCCGCCGCCGCGCAGCTTTCGTGCGTCGACTATCTCGGCGACGTCCCCTGGGACGTGCACGAACCGGCGCGGGACTGGTATGCGCGGATCAAGTCGCGGCCGTCGTTTCGCGCGCTGCTCGCGGATCACATCGCCGGCGCGCCGCCGCCGAAGCATTACGCCGATCTCGATTTCTAGCGCGTGTCTCGTTCTGTATGAATCGTCACCCCCGCGTAAGCGGGGGTCCATGCTTTTGAAAAAGCTGGATTCCCGCTTTCGCGGGAATGACGGGATAAACGCATCTCTTTCTAGCGCGGCTTCACGTCCATCATTTCGAGATTCTTGCGCGCCGCGTCGGCCGCCGCGCCGCTGGGAGCGACGGTTAGGATCTTGAGCCAGTCGGCGCGCGCGCCCGCCTCGTCGCCCTTGAGCCGCCGCAGGATGCCGCGTTCCAGCAGCGCTTCGACGTTGGCGGAATCGAGCGCCAGCGCCGCCTCGGCGTCCTTGAGCGCGCCGTCGGCGTCGTCGAGAAAGCGGCGCGCGCCGGCGCGGAGCGCGAGCGCATCGGCCCGGCGGGGCAGGCGCGCGAGCGCCGCGGTCAAATCCTCAGCCGCTTCGCCGTAACGCTTGAGTTGGGCCCGCGCCCCGGCGCGGTCGATCAGAAGCTCGGCGTTGTCCGGAGCGATCCGGATCGCCGCCGTGAGTACGTCGTCGGCGCGGGCGCCGTCGCCCGCCAGCAGCCAGCCCTGCGCGGCTTGCGCGAGCAGTTCGGCCCGCATCGCGCCCTCGCGCGCGTCCTGGGCCAGTTCTTCCAGCCGCCGCGCCCCCTCGGCAGGCTGGCCGAGCCCGATCAGCGCGGCGGCGAGACAATGCCGGGCGGCCTGCCCGCCGCCGAGGCCGGTCCAGGCGAGCGCGTCGTCGAACGCGGCTTGCGGCGCGTCGCGCGCCTTGGCCATGCAGGCGCGGTAGCGCCGCTCGGGCGCATCGGCGCCGCTTTCCGCTAATACCTGCGCCAGCGGCGCGAAAGCGACGGCGACGACCAGGACAAGATACAAACGACCGGTGCAAATGGCGGAGGGCATCGGACGGGGAACGACTTTGGATCTATGGGTCGAGGGAGCTTTGAGTGGTTGCCGCCCCTTGCGGCTCCCGACATTATAGCCGGAACCGGAGAGGTCGCATGAAAGCCGCCAAGCGCCTGTTCTGCTTCGGCCTCGGCTATTCGGCCGAGGCTCTGATCCGCCGCCTTACGCGCGCGAAGAGCAAGGGCTGGACCATCGCCGGCACCTGCCGCGAGGACAAACACCGCGCCCAATTCGCCAAGCGGGGAATCAAGGCGTACCGATTCGATACCGGCCGTCCGCTCGAGGATGCGGGCAAGATTCTCGCCGAAACGACTCACCTGCTGATCTCGATCCCGCCCGGCGACGAAGGCGATGGCGCGGCCGATCCGGTGTTGCGTCACCACCTCGAGCACCTGCTTGCGACGAGGAATACGATCAAGTGGATCGGCTATCTCTCCTCGACCAGCGTCTACGGCGACGCGCAAGGCCGCCCGGTGGACGAGGATTGGCCGTGCCGGCCGACGTCCACGCGCAGCCGGCGGCGGATCGAGGCCGAGAGCGCCTGGCTTGCGCTCGCGCGTGCGCCCGCGCCGCTGCCGGTGCACGCCTTCCGGTTGGCCGGCATCTACGGCCCGGGACGGAGCGAGCTGGATCGCGTCCGCGCCGGCACCGCCAAGCGGATCGACCGGCCGCGGCACCGCTTCGCCCGGATCCATGTCGACGACATCGCGGGCGTGCTCATGGCCTCCATCGCCAAGCCCAGGCCGGGGGCGGTCTACAATGTCTGCGACGACGAACCGGCGCCGCCCGCGGCGGTGGCCGAGGAAGCCTGCCGGCTGCTCGGGCTGGCGCCGCCGCCGTTGCAAAATCTCGACCAGGCGTTCGCGACCATGTCGCAGATGGCGCGCAATTTCTGGCGCGACGACCGCTTCATGTTGAACGTTCGCATCAAGAGCGAACTAAGGGCAAAGCTCGCCTATCCTAATTACCGCGCCGGGCTGAAGGCGATTCTCAAGGCCGGCGGCTGACAAAGTCGATTTGATCCAGCAACGCGGCGACAATGGCCGAAAGCCGCGTCAAATCGGCCGGCTCCGAGAGGCGATGGCGGCCGTTCTTGACCAGCGTCACCTCCACGTCCGCGCTCGTGAGCCGTTCGGCGATTCGGAGCGACGTCCGCCAGGGGACGTCGTGGTCTTCGAGCCCGTGGATCAGGCGCACCGGCGCGTCGATCGCGATCGGCCCGCCGAGCAGGAGATGTTGCCGCCCTTCCTCGATCAGGCGGCGGGTGATGATGCAGGGCTCGGGGTCGTAGGCGCTCGGCATGACGATCTGGCCGTCGCGGGCGAGACGCTCCTTGGCGTCGGAATCGAGGACGTCGTGGACCAGGTCCTCGGTGAAGTCCGGGGCGGCGGCGATGCCGACCAGTCCCACGATTTTCCCGGGCCGCGCGCGCGCGAGTAGAAGCGCGATCCAACCGCCCATGCTGGAGCCGACCAGGATCTGCGGTCCTTGGGCGACGCGATCGAGCACCAAGAGCGCATCCTCGGCCCAGCGGCCGATGGTTCCGTCGACGAACGCGCCCGAGGATTCGCCGTGGCCGGTGTAGTCGAAGCGGACGAAGGCCCGGCCTTGCGCGCGGCAGAGGGATTCGACCGCCAGCGCTTTCCCTCCGGTCATGTCGGAGCGGAACCCGGTCAGGAACATCACCCCCGGCCCCTTGCCGGGGGTATGGCGGTAAGCGATAGTCGCCCCGTCGGGGGCGGCAAGCATCGCGGGCTTTTCGGCGGAATCGGCCATGAGGAAACTTTCGGAAGACGCTTGCGGAAACCGGGGCGTGCGGCAGAAAACGACGGTTGACGATGGAACCCCGGCAGAATAACCCACATTCGCCTGCCGCGCAGCCGATCGGGACGCCGCCCGCGGAGCGGGAGAAGAAGGGATCCCGCTTCGCCACGGTGTTGCAGGTCCTGCCCGCGCTCGGTGCCGCGGGCGGGGTCGAACGCGGCACGGTCGAGATCGCCGAAGCGATCGTGCGGGCTGGGGGGCGGGCGCTGGTCGCCTCGGCCGGCGGCCCGCTGGTGCGCGAGGTGGAAAGGGCCGGCGCGGTCCATGTCGCGCTGCCGGTGGCGAGCAAGAATCCCTTCGTCATGCGCGCCAACGCGGATCGGCTCGCGGCGCTGATCGAGCGGGAAGGCGTGGATATCGTGCACGCGCGCTCGCGGGCGCCGGCCTGGAGCGCGTGGGTTGCCGCGCGGAGGACCGGGCGCCGGTTTGTCACCACGTTTCACGGCACCTACGGCGCGGCGAACTGGTTCAAGCGCCGCTACAACACCATCATGACGCGAGGCGAACGGGTCATCGCCATTTCCGCCTTCATCGCCGGCCACGTGCGGCAGTTTTACGGCGTTCCCTCGACGCGCATCCGCATCGTTCATCGCGGCGTCGACCTCGGCCGCTTCGACGCCAAGCTGGTGACGGCGGAAAGGGTGGTGACGCTCGCGACCGCCTGGCGGCTGACCGACGGTCTGCCGGTGGTGATGCTCCCCGCGCGGCTCACGCGCTGGAAAGGCCAAACCGTGTTCCTCGATGCCATTGCCCGGCTCGGCCGGAGCGACGTGCGCGCGGTGCTGGTCGGCGGCGCCGAGGGACGCGAGAACTTCCGCGCCGAGCTAGAGGGACGGATCGCCCGCCTCGGGCTCGAAAGCATGGTGCGGCTGGTGGACCATTGCAATGACATGCCGGCCGCCTACATGCTCGCCGACGTGGTGGTTTCCGCCTCGATCGAGCCGGAAGCCTTCGGCCGCATCGTCGCCGAGGCCCAGGCGATGGGCCGCCCCATCATCGCCACCGATCACGGCGGCGCGAAAGAATGCGTGATCGTGGGCGAAACCGGCTGGCTCGTACCGCCGAACGACGCGGGCGCCCTGGCCGATGCGATTCGGCTGGCACTCGCGCTTGGGCCGGACGCGCGTCGTGCGCTCGCGGCGCGCGCCGTCGCCCACATCGCCGCGAATTTCTCCAAGGAAGCGATGTGCGCCAAGACCCTCGCCGTCTACGACGAGGTTCTGGCCTTGTCGCCGGGTGCGCAATGAGCGAATCGGCGCGGCGCATCCTCGTCATCAAGCTCGGCGCGCTCGGCGACTTCGTCCAGGCGCTGACGCCGTCCGCCTACATCCGCCGCTATCATCAATCGGATGAAATCATGCTGCTCACCACGCCGCCGTTCGCCGATCTCGCCCGTGCGAGCCGCCTGTTCGACGACATCCAGCTCGACGCGCGGCCGAAGGCGTATCAATTATTCCAGTGGTTCGCCCTGCGCCGGTTCTTGCGCGAAGGCCGTTTCGCCCGCGTCTACGATCTTCAGACCTCCGACCGATCGAGCTTTTACTACCGCTTGTTCGCGCCCGGTCCTTATCCGGAGTGGTCGGGGATCGCGCCCGCCTGCTCGCACCCGCACGCCAATCCGAAGCGCGATTTGATGCATACGTTGGATCGCCAGGCGGAGCAATTGCGCCTGGCCGGCATCGCCGCGGCCGAGGCGCGGACGCCCGACGTGTCCTTTCTTCAAGCGGATGTCTCCCGCTTAGGCGTTGGCTCCCCGTATGCCTTGCTGGTTCCGGGGGGGGCGGCGCACCGGCCGGGCAAGCGCTGGCCGCTGGAGCGCTTCGCCGCCATTGCGACCGAGCTCGCGGGCCGCGGAATCGCGCCGGTCCTGCTCGGTGTCGCGGCGGAAGGTCCCCTCACGGGACGAATTCGCGAGCTGTGCCCGGCGGCGATCGACATCGCCGGCCGGACCGGTTTCGCCGACATCGCCGCGCTCGCCCGCAATGCGGCGTGCGCGCTCGGCAACGATACCGGGCCGATGCACCTGATCGCGGCCACGGGATGTCCTTCGGTGGTCCTGTTTTCGGCCGAGTCCGATCCGGCGCTGTGCGCCCCGCGCGGCCCCCGGGTGACGGCGCTTCGGCGCGATCCTTTGGCCGGGCTCGATCCGGGGGACGTGCTCGGGGCGCTCCGCGCCCTCGGCGTCGTTTCTTGACAGGCGCGCGGCTCTCATTACATTCCGGCCGAATGCCCGCCATCACTCTTCCCGACGGAAGCCGCCGCGCCTTCGCAGCGCCCGTGACCGCCGCCGAGATCGCGGCGGCGATCGGACCGGGGCTGGCCAAGGCCGCTCTCGCCGCGCGGGTGGACGGCACCTTGCGCGACCTCTCGCACCGGATCGAAAAGGACGCGGCGGTATCGATCGTCACCGCTGGTGACGCCGACGGCGTCGAAATCCTGCGCCACGACTGCGCCCACGTGCTGGCGGAAGCGGTCAAGGAACTGTTTCCCGAAACCCAGGTCACCATCGGCCCGGTGATCGAGCACGGGTTCTATTACGATTTCGCGCGCGCGATCCCCTTCACGCCCGAGGATTTGGACAAAATCGAGGCGCGGATGCGCGCAATCGTCGCCCGCGACGAAAAGATCGTCCGCGAGGAATGGAACCGCGACGACGCGATCCGTTTCTTCAAGGGGATCGGCGAGCATTACAAGGCCCAGATCATCGAGGAAATTCCGCCCGGCGAGACCCTCTCGGTCTATCGCCAGGGCAAGTTCGTGGACCTTTGCCGGGGGCCGCATCTGCCCTCGACCGGAAAGCTCGGCCAGGCGTTCAAGCTCACCAAGCTCGCCGGCGCGTACTGGCGGGGCGATTCCCGAAACGAGATGCTCCAGCGCGTTTACGGCACCTGCTGGCCGGACGCGAAGCAACTCAAGGCGCATCTCACCATGCTCGAGGAAGCCGAGAAGCGCGACCACCGCCGGCTCGGACGCGAGATGGATCTCTTCCACCAGCAGGACATCGCCGCCGGCTCGGTCTTCTGGCACCCCAAGGGCTGGACGCTCTATCGCACGATCCAGGACTACATGCGCCGCCGCCTCGCGGCAACCGGCTACGTCGAGGTCAACACGCCGCAGCTGGTCGGCCGCGCGCTCTGGGAAGCCTCCGGTCATTGGGAGAAGTTCCGCGAGCACATGTTCACCGCGACGACCGAAGAGGAATCCGTTCTCGCGCTCAAGCCCATGAATTGCCCCTGCCACGTGCAGATTTTCAAGATCGGGATCAAAAGCTATCGCGACCTGCCGCTGCGCATGGCCGAGTTCGGTTCCTGCCACCGCAACGAGCCCTCTGGCGCGCTGCACGGGTTGATGCGCGTGCGCGCCTTCACCCAGGACGACGCCCACATCTTCTGCACCGAGGATCAGATCGTTTCCGAAACCCGCGCGTTCTGCGATCTGCTTCGCCGCGTCTACGCCGACTTCGGTTTCGCCGACGTCGCGGTCAAGTATTCCGACCGCCCGGACAAGCGCGCCGGCTCCGACGCCATCTGGGACAAGGCCGAAGCCGCGCTCCGCGCGGCGACCGAGGCCGCCGGCCTCGCCTGCACCCACAATCCGGGCGAAGGCGCGTTCTACGGCCCCAAGCTCGAATTCGCGCTGCGCGACGCCATCGGCCGGGATTGGCAGTGCGGCACGCTGCAGGTGGATTTCGTGCTGCCCGAGCGGCTCGACGCCAATTACATCGGCGAGGACGGCGCCAAGCACCGCCCGGTGATGCTGCACCGGGCGATCCTCGGTTCGTTCGAGCGCTTCATCGGCATCCTGATCGAGAATTACGCGGGCAAGTTTCCGTTCTGGCTCGCGCCGGTGCAGGCGGTGGTCGCGACCATCACCAACGAAGCCGACGCCTACGCCGCCGAGGTCCTGGCCGCCCTCGACGCCGCGGGGGTCAAAGCGCATGCGGACGTGCGCAACGAGAAGATCAACTACAAGGTCCGCGAGCACAGCCTGGCCAAGGTGCCGGCGATGCTCGTCGTCGGCGGACGCGAGGCGCGCGAGCGCACCGTGGCGCTGCGCCGGCTCGGCGGAGAGGCCCAAGAAGCCCTTGCACTGCAAGAGGCCGTCGCTAGACTGGCCGCGGAAGCCCGGGGCCCTTCGTAAAGTTTCCGTCGGAAGGTTCCCGCCCCGCGCGCCAAAGAAAGGAGTTCGACCATCGTCAGGCGACCGCTCCCCCCGCCGCCCTCCCGCGAAGGGCCGCGCGTGAACGAGGAGATTACCGCACCCAAGGTCCGGCTGGTCGGGCCGGACGGCCAGATGATCGGCGTCGTGACGGCGCCCGAAGCGATCGCGAAGGCCAACGAATACGGCCTCGATCTGATCGAGATTTCCCCCAACGCCGATCCCCCCGTCTGCAAGGTCATCGACTACGGCAAATTCAAATACGAAATCCAGAAGAAGAAGAACGAGGCGCGCAAGAAGCAGAAGGTCATCGCCATCAAGGAGATCAAGATGCGCCCGGGGATCGACGAGCACGATTACCAGGTGAAGATGCGGAGCGTCCGGCGTTTCCTCGACGAAGGCGATAAGGTCAAGATGACCATCCGTTTCCGCGGCCGCGAAATGGTCCACATGGAACTCGGCACGAGGGTGCTGGACCGCATCCGCGCCGACGTCGACGCGATCGCCAAGGTCGAGCAGACCCCCCGCACCGAAGGCCGCATGATGACGATGGTGATCGCGCCGAAATAGATCGGCTGAGGCGGCCAGACGCCGCCCGCGCCCCTTTTTGACGCGGCTTCCCGCCCTTGTCAGGACGGGGGGAGGGGGTTATAACCCCGGCCTTCCGCCGGCCCATCTTTATTGGAAGGGGCGGCGGAGCGGGCGGACCGGGCGAAGGCCAAAGGGGATTCCTCGGGCCGGGCATGCCTCGCCGCCGCGAACGACGCTCGCCATTTCCGAAAGGACCGCGAAATGCCCAAACTCAAGTCCAAATCCAGCGCCAAGAAGCGTTTCAAGCTGACCGGGACCGGCAAGGTGGTGGCCGCCGCTTCGCGCCGCCGTCACGGCTTGAGCAAGCGCAGCCAGAAAATGAAGCGCCAGTCCCGCGGCACCATGATCCTCAGCGACGCCGACGCGCGGCTGGTGAAATCCTACCTCTATCATCGCTGACCTCGGGAGGATTTCATGGCCCGCGTCAAACGGGGCGTGACCACTCACGCCCGGCATAAGAAGCTCCTCAAGCAGGCGGCCGGCTACCGCGGCCGCGCCAAGAACGCCTTTCGCATCGCGATCGAGAAGGTCGAAAAGGGGCTTCGCTACGCCTACCGCGACCGGAAAAACCGCAAGCGCGATTTCCGCGCCCTCTGGATTCAGCGCATCAACGCCGGCGCCCGCGTCCACGGCATGACCTACTCGCGCCTGATGGCCGGGCTCACCAAGGCCGGGATCGCGCTCGACCGCAAGGTCCTCTCCGACCTCGCGGTGCGCGAGCCGGAGGCGTTCAAGGCGTTGGTCGAACAAGCCGGGGCCGCGCTCGCCAAGTCCGCGTGAGGATTTTTCCAAACGCATCGGTAAGGGGAGCCGGGCCCGCCAGGCCAGGCTCCCTTTTTCGCATCAAGAACGAAATGCACGGAACCGACCGACGATGCCGCCGCCCGCCGCCGATCTTGAAAGACTGAAAGCGGAGCTGACCGCCGAGATCGCGGCGGCCGGCGATGCCGACGCGATCGAGAAGATCCGCGTCGCCGCGCTCGGGCGCAAGGGCACCGTCACCGAATTGATGAAGACCCTGGGGGCGCTTTCGCCCGACGAACGGCGCGTCCGAGGGGCCTTGCTCAACGCGCTCAAGGACGAGATCGCCGCCCTGCTCGAGGCCCGCAGCGCCGGGCTCGCCGACCGCGCGCTGGACGCGCGGCTCGCGTCCGAATCGGTGGACGTGACGCTGCCGCCGCGCCCCGAACGCATCGGCCGCATCCATCCCGTCAGTCAGACGATGGACGAGGTCATCGCCATCCTGGGCGACATCGGGTTCGCGGTCGCCGAAGGGCCCGACATCGAGGACGACTGGTACAACTTCACCGCCCTCAATATTCCTCCCGACCATCCGGCGCGCCAAGAGCACGATACGTTCTACCTCCCGGGCGAGCGCGAGTCGCCCGGCGGCCGCGCGCGCATGGTGCTGCGCACCCACACCTCGCCGGTGCAAATCCGGACCATGATGCGCGCGAAGCCGCCGCTCCGGATCATCGTGCCGGGGCGAACCTATCGCTGCGATTCGGATGCGACCCATTCGCCCATGTTCCACCAGGTCGAAGGGCTGGCGATCGACGAGACGACCCACATGGGGCACCTCAAGGGCTGCCTGATCGAATTCTGCCGCGCCTATTTCGGAATCGAGGATCTGCCGGTGCGTTTCCGCGCTTCCTACTTCCCGTTCACCGAGCCCTCGGCCGAGGTCGACATCGGCTGCACCCGCGTGGGCGGCGAGTTCCGCATCGGCCACGGCGACGACTGGCTCGAGATTCTCGGCTGCGGCATGGTCAACCCGAGGGTGCTGAAGAACTGCGGCATCGACCCCGCCCGCTACCAGGGGTTCGCCTTCGGCTTAGGGCTGGAGCGGATCGCCATGCTCAAGTACGGCATCCCGGATCTGCGCACGTTCTACGAGTCGGACCTGCGCTGGCTTCGGCACTACGGCTTCGCCGCGCTCGCCCAGCCGGGCCTGACCGGGGGGCTCAATCCGTGAAGCTCACGCTGGCCTGGCTCAAGGAGCATCTGGAAACTTCGGCGCCGCTCGAGGAGATCGCCGCGACGCTGACCCGGATCGGGCTCGAGGTCGAAAGCGTCGCCGACCCTGCGCAAGCGTTCAAGGATTTCGTCGTCGCCCGCATCGACACCGCCGCGCCCCATCCGAACGCCGACCGGCTCAAGGTCTGCACGGTCAATACCGGCAAGGAAACGCTCCAGGTCGTCTGCGGCGCGGCGAACGCGCGGGCCGGACTGGTCGGCGTGTTCGCGCCCGCCGGCAGCTTCGTTCCCGGAACCGCCGTCCACCTCAAGAAAACCGCGATCCGCGGGGTCGAAAGCAACGGCATGATGTTGTCGGAGCGCGAGCTCGGACTTTCCGAGACGCACGAGGGCATCGTCGAGTTGGCGTCCGCGCCGCCGCTCGGTTCGCCGGCGGCCGACGCGCTCGGGCTCGCCGATCCGGTGATCGAAATTGCGGTCACGCCCAACCGCGGCGATTGCCTGGGTGTGCGGGGGATCGCGCGCGATCTCGCCGCGGCCGGGCGCGGGCGGCTGAAGCCACTCGCGTCGAAACCGGTGCCCGGCGCCTACCGGAGCCCGATCGGCGTCAAGCTCGAGTTTGACTACTCCGCCCTCAACGCCTGTCCGTACTTCGTCGGCCGCCACATCAGGGGCCTCAAGAACGGCGAAAGTCCCGACTGGCTCAAAGCCCGCCTCAACGCGATCGGACTTCGTCCGATTTCGGCGTTGGTGGACATCACCAACTTCGTCACCTGCGACCTCGCCCGGCCGTTGCACGTTTTCGACGCGGCCAAGATCGCGGGCGCGATCCGGGCCCGGCTCGCGCGCGCGGGCGAGACGCTCGCAGCTCTCAACGGCAAGACGTATGTGCTGGACGGCGAAATGACCGTGATCGCCGACGACCGGTCCGCGCTCGGACTCGGCGGCGTCGTCGGCGGGGAGTCTTCGGGCGCGACCTTGGCGACGACCGAGGTCTTCGTCGAATCCGCCTGGTTCGATCCGGTGCGCACGGCGGCGACCGGACGGAAACTGGAAATCCTCTCGGACGCGCGCTACCGCTTCGAGCGCGGCGTCGATCCCGCCTTCGTCAAGGACGGGATCGAGATCGCGACCCGCCTGATTCTCGATCTGTGCGGCGGCGAGCCCTCCGAGATCGTGGTCGCGGGGGCCGAGCCTTCTTGGCGGCGTACCCTTGCGCTCAGGCCCGAACGGGTGCGCACGCTCGCCGGCCTCGATCTCGCTCCGGCCGAAACCGAGAAGATTCTCACCTCGCTCGGATTCCAAATCGCCCGCGAAGGCAAGACCTTCGCCGTCGTGCCGCCGTCGTGGCGTCCCGACATCTTCGGCGAGGCCTGTCTAGTGGAAGAAATCGCGCGCATCCACGGCTACGACAAGATTCCGACGGTGCCGCTGCCCCGAGCGAGCTATTTGCCCATGCCGGCGCTGAACGAGTCGCAACGCCGCCGCGGCACCGCGCGCCGTGCGCTCGCCGGCCGCGGCCTGGTCGAGGCGGTAACGCTTTCGTTCCTGTCTTCTTCTCACGCGACGTTGTTCGGCGGCGGGCAAGAATCGCTCCGCCTTGTCAATCCCATCAGCGCCGATCTCGACACCATGCGGCCCTCGCTGCTGCCCAACCTGATCGCGGCCGCGGCACGCAACGCCGCGCGCGGCCTCGCCGATGCCGCGCTGTTCGAGGTCGGCCCCCGATACGAAGGCAGCGGGCCCGAGGATCAGTCTTTCGTCGCCGCCGGGGTGCGCGCGGGTTCGTTCGCGGAGCGCTCTTGGGCGGCTCCGGCGCGACCGGTGGACGTGTTCGACGCCAAGGCGGACGCGCTCGGCCTGCTCGCGCTTCTCGACGTTCCGGTGCCGCGGCTACAAATCCTCAAACCCGCGCCCGCCTGTTTCCACCCGGGCCGATCCGGCGTTCTCGCGCTGGGGCCCAAGACCCCATTCGCCGCCTTCGGCGAGATCGATCCTCGTGTGTTGAAGGCGATGGACGCGAAAGGTCCCATGGTCGGATTCGAGGTCTTTCTCGACGCGATTCCGCCGGCGAAGGAAGGCAGGGGCGGGGCGCGATCGATTCTGAAATTGTCTCCGTTCCAGCCCGTTTCGCGCGATTTCGCCTTCGTGGTGGACGAGAGCGTGGCAGCGGAATCGCTCGTCCGCGCCGCGCTCGGCGCCGACAAGACCCTGATCGTCGGCGCCGTCGTTTTCGACGTCTTCGCCGGCGAAGGCCTGCCGGCGGGCAAGAAATCGGTGGCGATCGGCGTCACGCTGCAGCCGGCCGAGCGAACCCTGACCGAAGCCGAGATCGAGGCTGTGGCGGGAAAGATCGTCGCCGAGGTCGGCCGGGCGACCGGCGCGGTTCTCAGGACCTGACCCGCGGCCCCGCGCGTCTTTGCCGCGCGTCGCCTCCGGGGTGCGAGCTTTAACTTCATAAAAACACTGGATTTTTTGTACGGGTATTCCCTTACTGGCTTGTAACGCAAAATTTATTAATCATATACGGACACAACCCCCTGGGTTCGCCTTGCAGAACCGACGAGGACCGGCGGGCAAGGATTTCCGTTCCGGTTCCTGGGATTCCGCCGGCACGGACGACAGGTCAAGGAGGAACGCATGTCGGAAGAAGCACGCCCGCTCACCGGGCGGGAACGAACGTTCGCGGACGACGAAGTCATCGTCAGCAAGACCGATCTCAAGGGAAAAATCGTCTACGCCAACCGTGTCTTCCTGAGGCTCGCCGACCTGAGCGAGAAGCAAGCGCTCGGCGCTCCGCACAGCATCGTGCGCAATTCCGAGATGCCGCGCTGCGTCTTCAAGCTGCTCTGGGACACGATCCAGAACGGCAAGGAGATCTTCGCCTACGTCGTCAACCGCTCCCAGAACGGCGACCATTACTGGGTCTTCGCTCACGTGACGCCGAGCCTGGATTCGTCGGGTAACATCGTCGGCTATCATTCGAATCGCCGCACGCCCGACCGGCGCATTCTCGACCAGACGGTCATTCCGCTCTATCGCACCCTTCTCCAGGAGGAGAACAGGCATCCCAACCGCAAGGACGGAATGCAATCCAGCTTCAACATGCTCGTCAACCTGCTCGCAGAAAAGAAGGTCGGCTATGATGAATTCATCTTCTCTCTTTAAGGCGACACTAATGGCCGCTGCCGCGGCGGCGGCGGCGGCGGCGGCGATCGCCGCGGACGCGGCGCTGGGCAGCTTCTCGCCGGTTTCGGCGGCGATCATGCTCGTGGCCGCCGGCTTGGGGTGCGCGGCGGCGCTGTTCGCCCGCCGGACGGCGGCGGCGGTGACCAAGATGACCGGAGTTTGCAAGGACATCGATCGCGGCAACTTCGAGGCGCGCCTGACCAACGTGACGGAGGGCGGCGATGTCGGCGAATTGATGTTCGCCATCGACGACATGATCGACCGCGCCGACGCCTACGTGCGCGAATCGGCGGCCTCGCTCGGCTATGTCGCCGAGAACAAGTATTTCCGCCGCATTCTCGAAAAAGGCATGACCGGCAACTTCCTCAACGCCAGCCGGGCGGTCAATGCCGCCGCCGGCGCCATCGAGAAGAAGGTCAAGGACTTCGGCAAGGTCTCGCAGGCGTTCGAGGCCAATGTCAAGACCGTGATCAGCACGGTTGCTTCGGCCGCGACCGAACTGCAATCCACCGCCGAGTCGATGGAATCCATCGCCAAGACCACCAGCGAGCGCTCGACCGCGGTCGCGGCGGCGTCCGAGGAAGCCTCGACCAACGTGCAGACGGTCGCG